>DASTAI010000137.1:0-12501 GCA_035712865.1 Solirubrobacterales bacterium | reverse complement strand
TTACCATTCCGCGCCCAATGCCCCGCCGCTCTGACCTCCGCAACGTCGCGATTATCGCTCACGTCGACCATGGCAAGACGACGCTCGTCGACGCCATGCTTTGGCAATCCGGGGCGTTTCGGTCGGGGCAGGACGTCGCCGAGCGGGTCATGGACTCCATGGATCTCGAGCGGGAGAAGGGGATCACGATCCTCGCCAAGAACACCGCCGTTCGCTACGGGGAGACCAAGCTCAACATCATCGACACGCCCGGGCATGCGGACTTCGGCGGGGAGGTCGAGCGCGGGCTGACGATGGTCGACGGGGTGCTCCTCCTCGTCGACGCCTCCGAGGGGCCCCTGCCCCAGACCCGCTTCGTCCTGCGCAAGGCGCTCGAGGCCAGGCTGCCGGTGATCCTGGTGGTGAACAAGGTCGACCGGCCGGATGCGCGAATCGGCGAGGTCGTCGATGAGGTCTACGAGCTCTTCCTCGACCTCGACGCCGACGAGTCGCAGATCGACTTTCCGATCGTCTACACGAACGCGCGCGCCGGCTGGGCCTCGCTGGACGAGGGCGAGGAGGGGAACGACCTCTCTCCCCTCCTCGACCTGGTGCTGGAGCGGATCCCGGCCCCCGAGTTCGAGGAGGGCGCGCCCCTGCAGGCGCACGTCACCAACCTGGACGCCTCGCCCTATGTAGGGAGGCTCGCCCTCTGCCGCGTGCGGAACGGGACGATTCGCTCCGGGCAGCGAATCGCCTGGTGCCGCGCGAACGGTGAGATCGAGCCCGCGACGGTCAGCAATCTCTATGTGACCGAGGCGCTCGACCGGGTCGAGGCCGACGAGGCAGGCCCGGGCGAGATCATCGCCGTCGCCGGCCTACCTGAGGTGACGATCGGCGAGACGCTCGCCGATCCCGAGGACCCCCGGCCGCTACCGGTGATCACCGTCGACGAGCCATCGCTCTCGATCACGGTCGGGATCAACACCTCGCCGCTCGCGGGCAGGGAGGGCTCGCGGCTGACCGCGCGCCAGATTCGGGACCGCCTCGACCAGGAACTGGTCGGGAACGTCTCCATCCGCGTCCGTGACACCGAGCGGCCCGACGTCTGGGAGGTCGAAGGACGCGGGGAGCTCCAGCTGGTTGTGCTGCTGGAGCTGATGCGGCGAGAGGGATTCGAGCTCACCGCCGGACAGCCGCAGGTGCTGACGCGGGAGGTCGACGGCAAGCTCTGCGAGCCTGTCGAGCTCCTCTCCATCGACGTGCCCGAGGACTTCGTCGGCGTCGTCACCCAGGCGCTCGCGGTGCGCAAGGGGCGGATGGAGCAGATGGTCAACCACTCGACCGGCTGGGTCCGCCTCGAGTTCCTGGTGCCGGCGCGCGGGCTGATCGGCTTCCGCACCGAGTTCCTCACCGAGACCCGCGGCACCGGCCTGATGCACCACGTCTTCGACCGCTGGGAGCCCTGGGCCGGCGACCTGCGGATGCGCCCGACCGGCTCGCTGGTCGCCGACCGCCAGGGGAAGACCGCCGCCTTTGCGCTCTTCGGCCTCCAGGAGCGCGGCACGCTCTTCGTCGGCCCCGGCGAGGATGTCTACGAGGGCATGATCGTCGGCGAGAACTCGCGCGCCGAGGACCTCGACGTCAACGCGATCAAGGAGAAGCAGCAGACGAACGTTCGCGCGGCGGCGGCCGACGAGCTGATCCGCCTGGTCCCGGCCAAGCGGCTCTCACTCGAGGAGGCGATCGAGTTCATCCGGGCGGACGAGAGCGTCGAGATCACGCCCGAGTCGGTGCGACCGAGGAAGAACCTGCTCGATCGCACCGCTCGCGTGAAGGCTGCCCGCCAGGCCGCTCGCGTCTGAGCGCCGCGGCCTCCCGGTAGATCTGCCCTACGCCGCCTTGGCCCGGGAGCGGTTGCGCCGGCGGCGGTTCCGCGGCGGGCGGGCGCTGTAGGTCCGCGGGGCTCCGTTGGCGGAGCCGTGGCCCTTGCCGGAACCGTGGCTCTTGCGACCGCCCCGGCCGTGGCGGTTGAAGCTCTTGCCGCTCGCTCCTCCAGTGCTGGAATGCTGGCGAGCGGCGTGCTCGAAGCCTGGGCCCGAGTCAAATTCGTGGTGCAGGCCGAGGTCGGTGGCGATCTTCCGCATGTCGCCGTGCTGGTCGGGAAGCACGAAGCTGGCGGCCACGCCCGAGGCCCCAGCTCGGGCGGTGCGGCCGGTGCGGTGCACGTAGGTGTCGCGGTCCTCGGGGGCGTCGAAGTTGATCACGTGGGTGATGTCCTCGACGTCGATCCCGCGTGAGGCGACATCGGTCGCGACCAGCGTGTCCGTCTTGCCCCGCTCGAAGTCGGCGAGGGCGCGGCGGCGCTGGCTCTGGGACTTGTTGCCGTGCATGGCCACCGCGCGGACGTTCGCCCGGTCGAGCTTGCGCACGAGGCGGTCGGCGCCGCGCTTGGTGCGGACGAAGACGAGCGTGCGGCCGCGCTCTGAGTCGCGGAGCTCCTTGACGAGCGCGTCCACCTTCGCCTCATGGGACAGGTGGACGAATCGGTGCTCGATGTCGACGGGCCGCTCCCCCTCAGGCTCGTGCACGTGGCGCTTCGGGGTGCGGGTGTACGCGGCGGCGAGCTTGCCGGTCGCGCCCTCGAGCGTGGCCGAGAAGAACAGCGTCTGGCGCTCGCGGGGCATCTTCGCCACGATCCGGTCGATCGCCGGCTTGAAGCCGATGTCGAGCATACGGTCGGCCTCGTCGAGGACGAGGATCGAGATCCGCTTCAGATCGAATGCACCGCGATCGAGCTGATCCTCGAGGCGACCGGGGGTCGCGACGACGATGTGGGCATTGGCGGCCTGCTTGGCCTGCCCGTGGAGCCCGACGCCGCCGTAGACGGCAGCGATCTTGAGCGCGCGGGAGTGCGCGATCGGACGGAGCTCCTCGACGATCTGCTCGGCGAGCTCGCGGGTGGGCGCCAGGACGAGGGCCGCGGGGCGGCGCGCCTCGGCCTGGATGCGCTCGACCAGCGGAATGCCGAAGGCGAACGTCTTGCCCGACCCGGTCGGCGACTGGACGAGGACGTCCTCATCTGCGAGGACGTCCGCGATGCAAAGTCTCTGCACCGCGAATGGTTCTGTGATGCCGCGCTCGGCGAGTGCGCCCAGGACTGGGCGAGACACGCCGAGATCGGCGAATGACTCTGAAGACATGTGTTGCTGACTCCTTATGTATGCGCTGCGTTGGAGATCCAGTGACCCCAACTAACGGCGCATTCGGAGCGCAATGAGGGAGGAAACGGAACCTCTCGGGGACCCGGTTGGTCGACCCGACGCCAGTGACGGTAGCAGGGTGCCCGGTTAGCGCCGGGCGATAGGCGTCAGACGGAGCCCCCGGGTTCCCCGCCGAGGCGGGCCCGGGCCTTCCGCACAGCGACCGTCGAGCTGCCGCAAGCCTTGGCGATCTCGTTGTCCTGCCGGTCGGGGTCACGCTTGATCTCGAACTCGATCCGCGCCTGGGAGCGGACCTTGAGTCGGGTCTGGTCCGGGGCGTCATCGGCGACGCTCTCGAGGCCGGCCTCACCGGCCATGTCGCGGCGGCAGGCGAGACAGTAGAGCTCGTCGTTCTCCTTCGCCCAGGTCGTTGGCAGCCGCGGTTTCTCGACATCCGGCGCGAAGCTGACCGTCATCTGGCAGCGGGAGCAGGTCCATGAATTGACTCCCGCGGAGTCGAGCTTCGGCACCGGCCCAGTCTAGGGACTACCCAGGAGGGGTACCGTGTGTGCGGATGGGACCACCTTCTTGATCCGCGAACGGGTGTCCGCGCTGCGCTCGACGCTTCGCCGGCATCCGACCGCGGTGAGCCTGACGGGGGGCGGGCTGGTGGCGATCGCGCTCGCGATCGCCCTCGCCGGCCATGGGCACGAGTTCGTGGCCGCGCTGCGCTCCGCGCCCTTCTGGGTGCTCGGCATCGCCGTGGCCCTGCACGTGCTCTGGCTCCTCGCCCGCACCGAGGCATGGAATGTCTGCATCGATGCCGCGGGCGGCAGCGTCAGCCGGCGCAGGACCTATCGCGCGTCGAGCCTCGGTTACCTGGGGAACATCTTCAACGGCCAGTTCGGTCTGGCGGTCCGGATCGGCGCCCTGCGCCGTACGGCGCCGGCCGAGTGCCCTCGTGCCTCCGTCTTGCTGGTCGCCGAGTTTCCGATCGTCGTGGTGGAGATCGCGCTGGCGGCGATCTTCTCGTTCACCTTGGTGGCGCCCCTCGGTGTCCCCTGGTGGGCGCCGCTGGTCGCGTTCGTCGCCGTGGCCGGAGTGTTCGCGGTGATGCAGCGGGTGGCACGCCACCGGCGCACGGGAATCTGGCGGGGCATCGCGGTGCTGCGGGAGACCAAGGGGAGCGGCCGCATCGTCGCGCTGGTCTGCCTCGCGGTCGTGCTCCAGATCGCGCGCAATTGGCTGCTCCTGAATTGGAGCGGCGTCGATGCCTCCGTCTTCGACTCGACCGCCCTGTTGATCGCCCTCGCCGTCGTCGGGCTCCTCCCGGTGGGCCCAAGCCTCGGTGCGGCCACCGCCGTTCTGATCCTCGGAACCAACGGAGTCGCGGCCTCGGCCGCGGCCGGCGCCCTGCTCACGGCTACCGCAGCGGCCGGCGCGCTCTGCTTCGCCAGCTGGGCGCTGGTCGACCGTCTCTGGAGACCGGCTCCGGGGCCGGCGCTCTCCGCTCCAGCGGCCTAGCCCGGTCGACCGTCAGCCGGCCCTCAGCGGGGGCGTCTCGACTGCAGTCCAAGCCGGACTCGCGCCTCACGCACCGCCTTCACCGAGGTGTGACACGCCTGTGCAATCCGGCTGTCCTCGCGTTCCGGTCGCCGCTTCATCTCGAACTCGATCCGGCCCCGGGACTCCGCTCTATGGCGTCGCTCGGATGTTGCCTTCTCGTCGAGAGCCTCGACGGCCGCCTCGCCGGCCATCTCGCGACGGCAGCCGAGGCAGTAGAGGTCGTCGCCCTCCATGACCCAGGTCGCGGGCAGCTCAGGGCGTGCCACCTCCGCCATCCACCTGACCTTCACCTCACAGCGCGTACAGGTCCAGTCCGCTGTGGGCTCAGCGGTCGTCTCCGGCATGTCGTTCCACCTTCCTGACCCTCTGGAATCGGTTCGCGCGAAGGGAGAGGGATAGAACCGCCGGGCGAATGCTCTGACCCAGGGTACCGCCGTCGCCTAGGCCAGGTTGGCCTTCCGGGGATACACGACCTCGGGGTCGGTGATCACGTTGACCAGGGCGGGCTTGCCGGAAGCGAAGGCGCGGTCGAGGGCCGGCCGGAGCTCCTCGGGGGAGCGGACGAGCTCGCCATGGCCGCCGAGGGCGGAGACGACCTCGTCGTAGCGAGTCTCGGGGCGGAGTTCCGCGGCGATCGAGTAGCCATACAGGAACTTCATCGGGTGATGCTCGAGCGCCCAGATGCCGTTGTTGCCCATCACCGCGACGATCGGCAGGTTGTGGCGGAGCATCGTGTCGAACTCCATCCCCGAGAAGCCGAAGGCGCCGTCGCCGAGCAGCAGGCAGACCTGGCGCTCGGGGTGGGCGAGCTTCGCGCCGATCGCCTGGCCGGGGCCCGCACCCAGGCAGCCGTAGGGTCCCGGGTCCATCCAGGTGCCGGGCTCCCAGGTCTCCCAGACCCGTCCGGCGAAGCTGACGAAGTCGCCGCCGTCGCCGACCACGATCGCGTCGCGCTCGAGGAAGTCGCCCAACTCCCGGTAGACGCGCATCGGGTGAAGCGGGGAGCGGTCGTCGTCGAGCGCCTCCCGCTCTTCGCCACGCTTCTCGGTCTCGATCACCCGCAGCCGGTTGATCCAGGCCGATGTCCGCTGAGGATCCGCATCGACGGACTCGCGGATCGCGCTGAGCGCCGCGCCGATGTCGCCGTTGAGGGCGAGGTCGGGCTGGCGGGTCTTCTCGAGGCGAGAGGGAGCGAAGTCGAGCTGGATCAGCTTCGACTCCTCGCCGAAGGAGGCGCCGAAGCCGAGCCGGAAGTCGAGCGGCACGCCGATCACCAGAGCTACGTCACAGCCCTGGAGGGCGGAGCCTCGCGCGCGGGCGAAGTAGAGCTCGTGGTCGGGTGGCATGCAGCCGCGCCCGAGGCCGTTGAGGAAGACCGGGATGCCGAGCGCCTCGGCGAGCTCGCGCAGCTCGCTCTCGGCCTGCGCCCAGTAGAGGTTGGTGCCGGCCATGATCGCCGGGCGCTCCGCCCCGGCGAGAAGCTTGGCCGCCTGCTCCACCCCATCCGGGATGCGCTCGCGAACTGCGGCCGGGTCGGGGACCTCGGCGTCGGCCTCGGAGAAGACGACGTCGAGCGGGTAGTCGATGAAGGTCGGGCCGAGCGGCGGCTCGGCGGCGGTGTCGATCGCCTCCGTGGTGGTGCGGGCGATCTTGGCCGGGTCGTGGACCGTGAGCGCCGACTTGACGAGCGGCGAGACGAAGGGCAGGTGGTCGATCTCCTGGAGCGAACCGGAGCCCCAGCGCAGATCCGGTGCCCTACCCCCGAGTGCGACGAGCGGCACCCCGTCGGCCTGGGCGGAGGCGATCGCGCTCATCCCGTTGGTCACACCGCAGCCTGCGGTGAGCGCGCAGATCCCCGGCTCGCGCGTCGTCTTGGCCCAGCCGATCGCGGCGAAGGCGGCCGACTGCTCGTGGCGGAAGTCGATGACGTCGATCCCCTCCTCCTTGCACCCCGCGTAGATGGAGAAGAGGTGGCCGCCGGAGAGGGTGAAGAGCTTGGACGCGCCGCGGCTCTTCATCGCCCGGGCAACCCAGCGCCCGCCGTGGACCGCGGTCTTCTCGGCCTGCTCGGTCGCCATCGCGGCGAGAGTACCCGCTAGATCTCCTCGACGGCCCGGCGCGCGGCGTGGGCGTCGAGCTCGGCGTCGTGAACGGACTTTTCGGCTTCCTCGACCTTCTCGCGGGCGGTCTCGAGCTTCGCCTGTTCGCGCTTCAGCTTCTTCTCGACGGCGGCGAGCTTGCGCTCGGCGTCCTTGCGGCGCTTGGCTTGCTGCTGGCGCTCGCGGCGCTCAGCCGCCTGGCGATCGCCCTTCTTCCGGCCGCGGGGCGGCGGGGTCGTTGCCAGCGCGCCGACGAGACCGATCCCAGAGGCCCGCTGCTCTCGGACCATCCGGCCCTTTTCAATCGCCTCGGCGACCTCCGGGTCGGCCGAGGCGGCGCGGAGGGTGTCCTCGACCTTGGTCAGCATCTGCGTCCCCACTCCGTGCTCGCGGCCGATCGCCTCGGCGGTCGCGAGCAGCGCCTCGATCGTCTCCTGCTCGGCGCCCGCGGCCTTGCGCAACTTGTCGCGGTCGGCCGAGCCGGAGAGCATGTCCTCCTGGGCGGCGCGCAGCTCGCGGCCGACGGAGAGGAGCTGCCCGACCTCCTTCGGCTTCCGGATCGACAACTGATTGACGAGCCACGCCGCGCGGCTCGGCTTCTTCAGCTCCTTGACCCAGTTCGAAGCTTCGGCCGCGCCGTCGGAGCGCAGCGACTTCGCCAGCTCGTTGCGACCGGAGGTGAACTCCTCGAGCGGGCCGTGGTAGAGGCCGTCGAGCTCCTTCTCGGGGACACCCTCGGGCGGATTGGACACGGTGCCTTCCATGTCACCCAGGGATTTACCGAATTGCGGGGTTACAGGTCGCCCGCTGTTCGGCCGATACGGGTTGGGCACGGGGCCAGTAGGGGTTAGGGGGTTCGTGGGCCGCCGCCTCCCGGATGGGCGGCGGCCCACAGACTTCCTCCGAGGGCTCAGGACCCCGGCAGAGTGTGCGTCTTGCCGAGCCCGCCGTCCTGGCGGGAGCCGGCGCGTCCGACGCCCGGGCCCGGCCGAGCGCGGCGGCCCAGGCCGTCGCCCGGCAACGGCGCCCGGCCGAGCCCACCGGCGGTCGGATCGCCGAGCGGGTCGCTGACCTCAGAGCCCGGCCCGGTCTTCAAGGCGACCGGGATCAACGGCGCGTAGAGCTCGACCCGCCGGTCGTAGCCGCGGATCTCGCGCTCGCCGCGGGGCTCGACCTCGATCGTCTCGGAGAGCTGCGCCCGCGTCTCACCGGTGATCAGCACCGGGTCGCCGGTCTCCCGGGTCGAGTCCTGCACCCGTGCGGCGAGGTTGACGGCGTCGCCGATGACGCTGAAGGACAGCCGCCCGGCGCCGCCGATCGAGCCGGCCACAACGCTGCCTGAATTAACCCCGACGCCGACTTCAAAGCCACCGGGTCTCCGGCTGTTGATCGTGCGTGCCAGCTCGATGGCGCACTGCACGGCGCGGTCGGCGTGCCGAGGGATCCGCTGTGGAGCGCCGAAGACGGCGAGCACGGCGTCGCCGATGAACTGGTCGATGTGGCCGCGATGGCGGGCGACGATCGGGACGATGCACTCGAAAAGCTCGTTCAGACGCGCGACGATCTCCGCCGCCGAGGACTCGCTGGCGGCGGTGGTGAAGTCGCGCACGTCGATGAAGACCAGGGAGACCTCGAGCTCCTCTCCCCCGGGCTCGAAGTCCTCCGAGATGAGGTGGCTGGCGACCTCCTCGTCGAGGTAGGTGCCGAAGGCCTCACGCAGCCGCTCGCGCTCGGCGAGGCCGTCGACCATCTGGTTGAACGCCGAGGAGAGCTCGCCGAACTCGTCCGATGTCGTCACCGGCACGTGCTCGTCGAAGCGGCCCTGCCGGATCCGCTCGGTCGCCGCCTCGAGGTCCTCGATCGGGCGCAGGATCGAGCGCGTCAGCAGCACGGTGAGCTCGAAGCTGATCGTGAACGAGACGAAGAGCGCGATCAGGACGGCGACGGTGAGCGCGTCGGTGCCGCCGCCGTCGGAGGTGAGCGCGGCGACAACCATTCCGGTGATCACATTGATCAGGGGCAGCGAGCCGAGCAGCTTCACCCGCAGCGGCACCACCGGGCGGTCGATCCGCACCGGCCGGTCGAGTGCCGAATTGATGTCGAAGAGGATCGGCCGCATCGCCAGCTCGAGCGCGAGGTAGTGCAGCGTCCCGGCGTAGGCGGTGACGAGCAGCGCCGCGAGCAGGATCGGGAAGAAGGAGAGCCAGCTCAGCTCGAGGATCGCCACCGAGGCCACGACCGTGACCAGGGTGACCACGAATGGGACCCAGAAGTCCCTCCGGACCATCTCGATCGGCAGGTCGACCGCGGTATGCCAGGCCTGAGCGCTCTCCTCCGAAGAGCGGGCACCGGCGAGCCATTCCTGCAGCGGCACCAGTCGCCTCATCACCCGCATCAACACGAAGCCGACCCCGACCGCGGTCAGCGCGAGGGTCACCGCGAGGACCCTCAGGAAGTCATGGCCGGAGACCGAGTAGTAGAAGCTGAACAGCGCCACGGCGCCGGCCGCGACCAGGAAGGCGGTCTGCAGTTCGACCGTGATGAACGCGGCCGGGTAGCGCGGGCCGAGCTTGCGGTAGAGCCAGGTGAGGGGGTGGGGATGGGACATGGATCAGCCGCCCATTGTCCCGAACGGGTCAAACGGACCTTTTTACGCGGCTGACGGCGCCTAGAGCGAGCGCAGAGCGTCGGCGATCGATTCGTCGCCGTTGAGCAGGTCGAACTCCTTGCCGATCGTGCTCTCTGCCGACAGGCACTCGGCGATCACCGCCGCGACGTCGTCGCGCGTCACCTGCCCGTACTCCAGGTCCCCGACCTGCACCCTGCCCGTCCCCGGGTCGTCGGTGAGGCCGCCGGGGCGGATGATCGTGTAGTCGAGGCCGCTCTCGCGCAGGACCTTGTCGCCCTCCGCCTTCGCCTCGTAGTAGGGACGCATCTGCTCCGACCAGTTGTCGGGATGGTTCGAGCCGATCGAGCTCACCTGCACATAGCGCCTGATGCCCTTGGCGAGCGAGCCCTCCACCAGCTTCACCACGCCGCCGTAGTCGACGGTCCGCTTGCGCCCCGGACCGCTGCCAGGCCCAGCGCCGGCTGCGAAGACGACGGCGTCGGCGCCGGCCAAACCGTCGGAGATGTCGTCCACGTTCTCGATGTCGAGGACGATCGGCTCCGCGCCGATCTCCTCGAGGTCGGCGGCCTGCTCGGTCTTGCGGATGATTCCCCGCGGGCTGTCGCCGCGCGCGGCCAGCAGCTTCTCGAGCCGCAGTCCGATCTGACCGTGTCCTCCGAGGATGACGACGTTCATCAGCAGGCGACCATACCTACCCGACCGCCTCGGGCCAGGAGACCCTACGTCGTGACCGTCACCTTGCTGAGCCCGTGCGGCTGATCGACGCTCACCCGGCGGATCTCCGCGAGCCGCAGCGCCGCGACCTGGGCCGGCACGACCCCAAGCAGCGGTGTCGCCCACTCGGGCAGCACAGGAAGCTGGACCGGGATCTCCGCCAGATCGAGCACCCGCGTGTCCGCCGACACCGACACGTGGAGGCCGGTGCGCTCCGTCAACTCGCGGAACGCCTCGAGTTCCGCGTCCTCGGTGTGGGCAGAGCCGCTCGCGATCCAGAGTGCCGACCGCGAACCGAGCGCGGCGACGGGCCCGTGCAGCAGGTCGGGCGTGGAGAAGGCCTCCGCGGGGGTGCCGCCGAGCTCACGCAGCTTCAACCCCGCTTCACTGGCGGTCGCGAAATCGAGCCCCCGGCCGACGGCCGTCAGCAGGGACGCCTCGGCGAGACGGTCGAAGCGCTCCCGCCCCTCGAGCTGGGCTCGAGCCAGCTCAGTGACCATCTGCGGCAGGATCTCGAGGACGTCCGGGGTGATTCTCGATGGCCGCATCGCGACCGCCAGCTGCGCCAGTGCATGCAGGGAGGCGATGTATGTCTTGGTCGCCGCGACAGAGCGCTCTTCCCCCACCCCAAGTGGGATCACCACGTCGGCGATCTGCGCCAGCGGCGAGACCTGCTGGTTGGTGATCGCGATCGTGGGGCGTCCCTGGAGCCGCGCGGCCTTCAGCACACCCACGATGTCCCGCGACCGCCCGGACTGAGAGATGCCGAGCACCGCCCCGCCCGTCAACCTCGGTGCGCGGTGCCCGTGGCCGTAGAGCCAGGGCGTGGCCAGCCCGACCGCCAGCCCGCCGTCGAGACCGAGCAGGTATTGGCCGTAGCGCGCGGCGTTGTCCGAACTGCCTCGTGCGGCGATCAGCAGGTAGTCGACGCCGCGTGCCTCGAGCAGCTCGGCGGCGAGAGCGGCCGCCTGCCGTCCGGCGGGCCCGCGACCGGCAAGCGCCGCCCCCTGCTCTCGGATCTCGGATTCGAGTTGCGTCGCCACGGGGAAATCGTTTGGAAACTTTACTCATCCAGGCTTCACACAACGGCGAAAGTCCGTGATAGGGTCGCGAATAGGAAAGGTCTTTAACGAGACTTTGGCGACTCGGCGGGTGTGTCCGCACCGTTCGTCGCCGGGAGAGGAGAGGAACGTGAGGTTTTCCACGAGCAAGGCGTTCGCCGCTCTGGCGGCCACCGGTCTGTCCGTCCTCGGGCTCGCGGCCTGTGGCGGTGGGAGCGGCGACAGCAGCTCCGGCACCGCCCAGGCGTTCGACCCGAACAAGGACGTGACGATCACCGTCTGGCAACCCTTCACCCCTGGCGAGCGTGAGTCCGGGGTCTTCGACAGCGTCGTCGCCGACTTCGAGAAGGTCCACCCCAACGTCCAGGTCAAGACCGTGGCGGGGGTGAACGACGAAAAGATCGTGGCGGCGGTCCGTGGTGGCAACGCCCCCGACGTCGCCCTCTCCTTCTCCTCCGACAACACCGGTGCCTTCTGCAGCTCGGGCGCCTGGATCGACCTGCAGCCCTACATCGACCGCGACAACGTCGACATCAACGAGTTCCCGGCGGCGGTCCGTGAGTACACCGAGTACAACGGCACCCGTTGCGCGATGCCGCTGCTGGCCGACGTCTACGGCCTCTACTACAACAAGGACCTGCTGGCCAAGGCGGGTATCACGGAGCCACCGAAGACGGCCTCCGAGCTCACTGCCGATGCGCAGAAGCTGACGGAGCGCTCGGGCGACACCATCAACGTCGCGGGGTTCGATCCGTCGATCGGCTTCTACGAGAACGCCGCGGCCCACTATGCGCCGCCCTGGAACGCCCAGTGGTTCGACGGCGACAAGTCGGATGTCGCATCACCGGAGTGGCAGGCGCTGCTGCGGTGGGACAAGGACCTCATCGACTGGTACGGCTACGACAATCTCCAGCGCTTCCAGGCCGGAGCCGGCGAGGAGTTCTCGGCGTCGAACGCGTTCGAGAACGGCAAGCTCGCGATGATCATGGACGGCGAGTACCGGACGGCGTTCATCAAGGACGAGCATCCCGAGCTCAACTACGGGACCGCTCCGATGCCGACGGCCGACGACCAGACGGGCCGCTACGGAAGCGGCTATATCACGGGCAGCATCATGGGGATCCCGAAGGGCAGCTCGAATGAGGCCGCGGCCTGGGAGTTCGTCAAGTACATGACGACGAACACCGAGGCCCTGGTCAAGCTCGCCAACGGGTTGGCGAACGTGCCGACCACCAAGGCTGCGGCGACCT
>DASTAI010000136.1:0-4901 GCA_035712865.1 Solirubrobacterales bacterium | reverse complement strand
GGGTGCTCCCCTCCGGCTCCGGCCCCGCCGCTCGGCGAAGCTGCTCGAAGCTGCCGTCGAAGATGGTCTCCCCGTCGGCGAGGACCACCAGGCGGTCGCCGTAGTGGCTCGCCTCCTCGATCTGATGCGTCGAGTAGATCACCGTCGTACCGCCCTCGGCGAGGCTCGCCACGAACTCCCAGAGACGCACCCGCTGGCTCGGATCCAGACCGGAGCTGGGCTCATCGAGCAGGAGCACCGCCGGATCGCCGATCAGCCCGATCGCGATGTTGATCCGCTGCTGGTTGCCGCCCGAGAGGGACGAAACGGCGTCGTCCCGGCGCCCGGGGAGACCCGTCTGCTCGAGCATCCTCTCGACGGTGCCGTCGACGTCCTCCACGCCCTCCATGTGCGAGAAGAGGCGCAGGTTCTCCGCGACCGTGAGGCGGTGGTAGAGGCCGGCCTGCTGCGGCACCCAGCCGATGTCGCCGTGATCGCTGGAGATCTGGCCCGCGTCCGGTCGGGTGATGCCGGCCAGGATCGAGAGCAGGGTCGTCTTGCCGGCTCCGTTTGGCCCCAGCACCGCGAGCAGCTCCCCGGCCTGGACGCTCAGGCTCACGTCCCGGAGCGCGACGCGCTCTCCGAAGGACTTCGAGAGGCCGTCCACTTCGAGCACGAGGCCGGCCCCCCGCGCCCGCGCCCGCGGTGGGTTCTCACTCATCGCCCGAAAGCTAGTGGCACGGCGGGGACGGCGCTGCGGTCCTCTACGCTCCTGCCGGCATGCGCCTCCTGTTCATAGGGGACGTCGTCGGGAGGCCCGGGCGGGAGGCGCTTGCGACGGCGATGCCCGGCCTGCGCGCCGAGCACATGCCCGATCTCGTTGTGGTCAACGGAGAGAACAGCGCGGGCGGCGTCGGCATCACCAAGGAGACGGCGGAGGAGATCTTCGCCGCGGGGGCCGATGTGATCACTCTCGGCAACCACACCTATCGCCACCGCGAGGTCTATCCCTACCTCGATTCCAACCAGCGCGTGCTGCGCCCCGTCAACTTCCCGGAGGCGAATCCGGGGCGGGGCCACACGATCGTCGAGGCCGCCGGGATGCGGGTGGCTGTCGTCAACCTCAGCGGCCAGATGCACCTGCAGGTCGAGCGCAACCCGTTCAGCGCCATCGACGAGCTGCTCGACACCCTGGCCGGCGCGGCCGATGCGATCGTCGTCGACTTCCACGCCGAACTCACCAGCGAGAAGGTCGCGATGGGCTGGTATCTGGACGGCCGCGCCGCGGCGGTGCTCGGAACTCACACCCACGTTCCGACCGCCGACGGGCGAGTCCTGCCGGGCGGCACCGCTCACATGACGGACGTCGGCATGACCGGCTCGCGCGCCGGCGTGATCGGCGTCAAGCGCGAGCAGGCGCTAGAGGCCTTCCGGACGCAGATGCCGGTTCGATTCGACACCGCGGACGAGGACGTCTGGCTGATGGGTGCGGCTGTCGAGGTCGGCGACGACGGGCTCGCTCGCGGAATCGAGCAGGTCCTCCTCCCGGTCCCGGGCTAGCGGCACAACGCCGCTGGCCAGGAGGCCGACGAGCAGGAACGGCAGGAACCACGGGATGTAGAGGTAGAACCAGTGGTCGACGGTCAGCTCCATGCCGATCACCACGGCCGCACCGACGGCCGCCACCGTGACGTGATCCCGTCGGCGCGGCCTGAAGGCGACCAGCACGGCGAGCACGACGACGCCTGCCTTGACCACCGCCTGGAGCCAGCCGAGCGAATGGTCCTGACCCCAGATGCTGAACGGGGAGTCGCGCCCGCCCTGTTCGGCGATGGTGCGATGCCAGAAGGTCGAGAGGCCGGGGTCCTGGAGCGCCTGGAAGCTGACGACGAGGATCGTGATGCCGAAGGCGATCGTGAACGGGACCACCACCTTCGCGTAGCGGCGGAAGAATCCCGCTCCGCGCGCCTCCGTCGCTCCATAGGTCGCGAACAGCGGTCCGAGCGCGAGCGGCGCGAACTTCGTCATCCCGGACAGCGCCAGTGAGATCCCTCGCGGGATCGGCGACGTCAGGCAGAGCAGCGCAGCGACCAGGGTGAGGGCGACGAGGGCGTCATTGGTGTTCGACTCGAGGGCGTAGGCGGTGTACGGGCAGGCCGCCCAGGCGAAGGCGAAGAGGATGCCCAGCTCCTTCCCCGGGCGCCCTCTTCGGAGGCGTGCCCCGAGCAGGAAGAGGCCCGCGATGGTCGCAAGGTCGAAGAAGATCGAGGCGGCGTGGGCAGCCGGCAGGTCGTCCCAGGTGCCGCTCCAGGGAAAGATCTGCTCGAAGGGGACATAGGCGTAGTAGGCGACGGGGCCGTAGGTGTCTCCCGACTGATCGTCGTCCGGGAAGTTGCCGTAGATCGGCTTCTGATCGGCGATCCGGTCAGCCCCGATCACGCCCGAGTAGCCGACGTCGATGACGTTGGAATCGGTGACGTTGAGCAGCACCCGGCCTCCAACCAAAAGCAGGGTCGCCACCGCGAGGACCGTGATCGGCAGCGACGGCCTCAGCCCGCTGCCGGGTCTGCGGCGAAACCCGAGCCACAGCGCCCGGCCGAGCAGATACAGCAGCGGCGGATACGCGAGCGGAACCGAGAGGCCGATGTTCCCCTGGTTGAAGAAGTAGTGGGAGACCCCGAAGCCGGCCACGAGCACGAGCAGGTCGAGGTGGGCGAGCCGGAAGGGGCGGCGCCAATCGAGCAGGCCGAGCACGAAGATGGCGCACAGCGGGAGCCAGATGTACGGGGCGTTGACCATCCGGCCGAAGGCGCCCGGGTAGCCACGTGCCATGCGCCACGCCACCTGGTAACCCGTCCAGGACTCGACGACCTTGCCGGTGTTCGGGTCGATGACGACCTGCGCGACCTCGTTGTTGTGAGCGAAGAAGCCGACCTCCCAGAGCCCCGTGGTCGAGTTCCGGCTTGCCGAGGGCGAGAGATCAGGGTGCTTCTCGGATTCCGCGACGGCCTTCGGGTCGAGCCGCGCGATCTCGATCGCCCGCTCCTGGCTGATCTTCGGCTGCGGCTGCTGGGGCTGCTCCTGAGCCCCGGCGGAGGCCGCGAGGAGCAGGGTGAGAATCAGGGCTAGTGGGCCGGCTAGAAGCGCCCGTCTCAGGCGAATGTCCACAGCTTGTTGCCGACGAAGTTGAAGGGCATCGCGATCGCCACCGCCAGCGCCTGGGCCGGGAGGTCCCCCATGCCCCCGCGCACCAGCAACTCCAGCACGACGAGGTTGATCCCGAGCGCCGCGGCGCTCACCGTGAAGAACCGCGCGGCCTGGAAGCCGGCATGGCCGTGCCTCGCGTCGAACGTCCAGTGGCGGTTCCACCAGAAGTTGTTGGTGACCGCAACGCAGAAGGCAATGATGGCCGCTGGGATGTGGTGGATGTCAAACGGGCCAACAGCCACGGCGAACACCGCGAGGTTGACGATGTAGCCCGAGGCTCCGACCAGACCGAACTGCAGCAGCTGGATCCAGTTCTGCGGCTTGAGCGTGCCGCGGCCGATTCGCTTGGCGGTCTGTACAGGCATCATCCCTGGGGCCTCCCGCCATCCACGCCGAAGTGCTCGAGGATCACCGGTGCCAGGTCGCGCAATGCCCATTGCGGTCGCTCGCCCGGGTCATCGGGTCCGCAACCGACGAACACGACCGGCCCGAGGGAGTCTCCCCTTCCCAGCGAGCCGTGACTGCCACCGCCGACATGGCTGACCCCGCCCCAGTCCACGCACTCGTACCCCGCGGCCGCCGAGATCAGGATGTCGCCGGCATGCGGCGATGTGAGCGCCGACCAGAGCCGCGCCAACCCGTCGGGGTACTCGTGCGACTCGAACCGCCCGCCGGTCAGGTCGCCCGCGAGCGCCTCGGGCTCGCCGCTGACGTGCCAGGCGTTCCCTCGGACGTCGAGAAGCTGGCCGCCGGGACGGAAACGGAACTCGTAGCCGTTCCGCTCCACCACCGCCTCCAAAGAATCGGGATTGTCGAGTCCGACGCTCCGGCGCTTGACGGGGGTGCCGTCCTCGGTGGCGAGCCAGGTGACGAGGTCGACGCCGGCGAGCTCGCGCAGCCGCAACCGCGCCCTCTCGTGCGTGGCCGGGTGCCGGTACCCCGCGTCGAGGATGTAGACGGCGCCCGCCCGCGAGGTCGGGCTGACCGCGAGCTCGGCCTCCTCCGGACGGTCCGCATTCGGCTGCAGCACGGCCCAGTCCTCGGCGAGCTCATCGGCCAACGCGAGCCCGTGCTCGACCGCCGTCTGGGCGTGATCGGCGGTCAGCACGACGGCATGCTCGTCGAGAAAGGCGTCGAGGCCGCCTCCGGCCTCGACGATCCGCGTGAACATCGCGTCCGCCTTCGCGATCGACTCGATCGTCGCCTCCGGGCCGTGCCGGTGGGAATGGAAGTCGTTGTCGGGCAGGCTGAAGAGCAGGAACTCGTAGGCACCCTCGCGCACGAGCTCCTCCGCGACGCAGGCGGAGTACTCGTCACGGGCCCCCGGTCGGGTGAAACTCGGCCCGCAGCCCGTCCGGCGGCTGGCATAGAGGTCCCCGTAGAAGAACTCGTCCGGTCCCCAGACGGCGTGCCGGAAGTTCGCTGCCGCGGCCGCCCGCTTCGCCAGGCCGTCGAGGCCGAGCTCGTGCCGGTGCCTCCCGCGGTAGATGAGAAAGGGAGTGGCGGCTGTGCGGATTCCCGCATCTCCGAGGCGCTCGAAGACGGTCTGTGCCTGCCAGCTCAGGTGGTCGAGGTTCATGTTGTAGACGAGGTCGTACATCGCCCTGAACAGGCCGAACGTCCGCGTCGCCTCGAACGAGGACCCGTACTCGATGTACCGCCGCTCGATCCGGTGGTACCAGTTCATCCCCATCACCCAATGGCCGGCCGCGCCG
>DASTAI010000135.1:0-5749 GCA_035712865.1 Solirubrobacterales bacterium | reverse complement strand
GCTCGCCCTTGGGATCGAGGAGCGGTTCGGCCGACACCTCGCCCTCGATCCAGCGGCCGAAGATCTCCACCGTCACCGCGGTCCCGGGTTGGGAGTGCTGTGGCGGAACGTAGGCGTAGGCGATCGAGCGCTCGACCGTGTAGCCGTACCCGCCCGTCGTCACCCTGCCGACGATCTCCCCGTCGATCCGCACCGGCTCGTTGCCGAGAGCGACCGAGCGGGGGTCCTCGAGGACGAGGCAGCACAGGCTCGTCCTCGGGCCGCGGTCGTTGGCCTCGGCCAGCGCGTCGCGCCCGATGAAGCCGCCGTCCTTGTCGAGCTTGACGGTGAAGCCGACGCCCCCCTCGTACGGGGTCTCGTCCGGGGTGATGTCGGCGCCCCAGACGCGATAGCCCTTCTCCAGCCGCATCGAGTCGATCGCGCGGTAGCCGCCGGCGACCATCCCGTGCTCGCGGCCCGCTTCCCAGAGCGTTCTCCAGAGGCCGAGCCCGTACTCGGTCGGGCAGTAGAGCTCCCAGCCGAGCTCTCCGACGTAGGTGACCCGCAGCGCACGGACCGGCACGTTGCCGACCGTGACCTCACGGAGATTCATGTAGGGGAAGTCTTCGTTGGCGAGGCTCTGGGGAGTCAGCGGCTGGAGCACCTCCCGCGTCAGCGGCCCCCAGATCCCGAAGCACGCGAACTGGGAGGTCGTGTCATGGACCTGGACGCTCCCGTCGTCGGGGAGGTGCCTGCGGATCCAGTCCCGGTCGTGGTTGCCGAAGGCGGTGCCGGTGACGATCGAGAAGCGGTCCTCGCCCAAGCGGCCGACGGTGAAATCGCATTCGATCCCGCCGCGAGAGTTGAGCATCTGGGTGTAGGTGAGCTTGCCGACCTCGCGCGCCACGCGGTTGTCGCAGAGGCGCTCGACCAGCTCCGCCGCCCCGGGCCCCTCGATCTCCATCTTCGCGAAGGAGCTCTCGTCGAAGATCGCGACCCCCTCGCGGGTGGCCCGGTGCTCGGCACCGATCGCCGGCGACCAGTGCTGTCCCGCCCAGCCGCGCGGCCGCAGCGACTCCTCCCCCGCTCCCGCGTTCGATTCGTACCAGTTGACCCGCTCCCAGCCGGACTTCTCCCCGAAGGCGGCGTCTTGCTCGCGGTGCCAGAGGTTGGCGGGCGAGACCCGCAGCGGCCGGCCCGCCTCGCGCTCGTGGTTCGGATAGCGGATGTCGTAGTAGGTCTCGTAGGTCTCCTTGATCCGCGCGTGCGTGTAGGCGGGCGAGCGGTACTGCGCCCCGAACCGCCGGATGTCCATCTCCCAGAGGTCGAGGCTCGGCTCGCCCTCGACGATCCACTCGGCCATGACCTTGCCGACGCCGCCGGCTCCGGCGAGGCCGTGCGCGCAGAAGCAGGCGCCGACGAAGAGCCCCGCCACCTCGGTCTCCCCCAGGCAGAACTCGTTGTCGGGAGTGAACCCCTCCGGCCCGTTGAGCAGCCGCATGATGCCGACCTCGTCCATCACCGGCACGCGCCGCTTGGAGTTCTCGGTGATCTCCTCGAACCGGTCCCACTCGTCCTCGAGCAGGCGGCCGTTGAAGTCCGGCGGGATCTCGTCCAGGCCGGAGGTGCCGTGCGGGAGGAACGCCGGCTTGCTGTGGCGCTCGTAACCTCCCATCACCAGTCCCTGGCCCTCCTCGCGGAAGTAGATGAGCAGGTCCGGGTCGCGCAACGTCGGCAGGGGGGTCTCGCCCCGCTCGCGGAAGGGTTCGGTGATCAGGTACTGGTGCGACATCGGGAGCACCGGGATCCGAACCCCGGCCATCCGGCCGATCTCCGCGGCGTACATGCCGCCTGCATTCACGACGACCTCCGCCGCGACGTCCCCGCGCTCCGTGCTGACGCCGCGGACGCGGCCGTCCTTCACGTCGATCCCGGTCACCCTCGTGTTGGTGAAGATCCGGCAGCCGCCGCGCCGGGCTCCGTCTGCCAGGGCGTTGGTGAGCTGGGCGGGATCGAGGTAGCCGTCGGTGGGGATCCAGGCCGCCCCGAGGACACCGTCGGTCGACATCAGCGGGAACTTCTCCTTCGACTCCTCCGCCGAGACCAGCTCCATCGGCAGACCGAAGGTCTTCGCCCACCCCGCCTGGCGGCGGAGCTCCTCCATCCGCTCCTCGCTCGATGCGAGGCGCAGGCTGCCGCACTCGGTCCAGCCGGGATCGAACTCGGACTCCTCTCCCAGCCTCCGATAGAGCTCGACCGAGTACATCATCATCTTCGTCAGGGAGACCGAGCCGCGCAGCTGCCCGACGAGACCCGCCGAGTGGAAGGTGGAGCCGGAGGTGAGCTGCGAGCGCTCCAGGAGGACCACGTCGTCCCAGCCGAGCTCCGCGAGGTGGTAGGCGATCGAGGTGCCGCCGACGCCGCCGCCGATGATCACGCAGCGGGCGGCATCCGGCAGCTCAACCCGGCGGGCCATCGCCGCCCCTGGCTTCGCGGAGCCAACCGTCGAAGCTGGCGTTCGCCGCGGTCTCGCGCATGCGGGCGAAGTGGGTGGCGGCGTAGTCCTTGAAATCGAAGTCGAGGTCGGAGGCCACGGTCTGGACGACGCCCCACATCGCCTCGCGGAAGTCCGACATGAAGAGCATCAGCCGCAGCGTCGCGAGCCGCCTCGGCGTGGCGTCCTCCGAGAAGTAGTCCGCCAGCAGATCGGGGTGCTGCGCGGGGCTGAGCTCGTTGTTGATGGCGAAGTTCGCAAGGTCGAAGTAACGGTCGCCCATTCCGGCGTACTCCCAGTCGACCACCCAGATCCGCTCCGAGCCGCGCAGGAAGTTGCCCGCCAGCAGATCGTTGTGGCAGGGGACGGGGTCGTGCTCGGAACCGGACAGGGCCGCCTCGATCAGCCGAGCCTGCTCGTGGGCCTCGTCGAAGGCATCCGGGATCTCGCCCCCGCGCGACGCGGCGGTGTCCCTGTACTGCTCGACGACCCGGAAGGAGTCGAAGCTGCTCGGCAGATCGGCGCCCGATTCGTGCACCTTCCGGATGGTCTCGAGCACCTCATTCATCGTCTCGGGCTCCCGCAGCATCTCCGGGGTCATCGCGGTGCACTCGACGAACTCGGTCACCAGGCAGGGAGGGTCGTCCAGCTGTGCAACCACCTTCGGTGCAACGCCGATTGCAGCGGCGTTCTCGTTCGCCTCGCGCTCCGCCGACCGATCGATGTCGAGCAGGTCCGTGTCCTTGCCGGGCACCCGGATGACGTAGCTCTTCCCGCCCAGCACTACCAAGTAATTGCGATTGGTGATGCCGCCCTCGAGGGGCTGGGGATCTCCCTCCGCTTCACCCAACTTGGGCGACAAAGTCTGGACGATCCGTCCTAGCTCGTCCGGCACCCTTGATATCTCCCCACGTGCGGCATAGGGTCCAAAAACATCACCGGTGACCCTTCTATCGCATCGAGGGGTTCTCTGAGGGCCGCCGGCCACTTCCACCCAGGAAGGAAGAGGAGGAGAGGACTGGCACCTGAGGGCACGAGCGATCCGGTCGCTGATGAGCAACGCCTAGCGGAACTCGGTTACTCGCAGGATCTGGAGCGCGGCTGGACGAGGTTCACCAACTTCGCGATCTCGTTCTCGATCATCTCGGTCCTGGCCGGCTGCTTCACGGTCTTCTACGTCGGGTGGAACAACGGCGGTCCGATCGCGATCTCGATCGGATGGCCGGTGATCGCGCTGATCATTTTGACGGTGGCGGTCAGCATGTCCGAGCTGGCCTCGGCGTACCCGACGGCCGGCGGCCCCTACTGGTGGGCGAACACCCTCGGGGGCCCGGGCTGGTCGTGGTTCACCGGCTGGTTCAACGTGGTCGGGCTGATCGGGATCGTCGCCTCGGTGGACTACGTGCTCTCGTTCTTCCTCACGCAGCTTTTCGGCCTCTGGGGCTGGGATCTGGGGTTCGTCAACTTCGGTGACGACAAGCACATCATCGCGGAGATCTGGTGGTTGTACGTGATCGTCCTCGGACTGCACGCGCTGATCAACATCTTCTCCCACCGCCTGCTGGCTCTGTTCAACAGCATCTCGGTGTTCTGGCACGTGGTCGGAACCGCGATCATCATCTTGATCCTCATCTTCATTCCCGACCACCACCAGAGCGCGAACTTCGTGTTCACGGAGAAGATCAACAACTCCGGGTTCGCCGGTGGATCGGTCAGCGGCGGCACCTACTGGTTCCTCGTCCTACCGGTGGGATTCCTGTTGACGATGTACACGATCACCGGCTACGACGCCTCGGCTCACGTAGCCGAGGAGACGCAGGGCGCCGAGGAGGCGGCGGCGAAGGGTGTCTGGCAGTCCGTCGCGTTGTCGGCCTTGATCGGCTGGTTCGTCCTCTTGGCGATCCTGTTCGCCGCGACCGACGTGAACGCCGTGAACGAGGGCTTCGGCAGCTCGATCTCGGTCTTCACCTCCGCTGACATGAACCAGAACTGGGCGGAGGCGATCGTCCTGATCGCGTGCGTCGGGCAGTTCTTCTGCGGCATGGCCTGCGTGACGAGCTGCTCGCGGACGTTCTACGCGTTCTCGCGTGACAAGGCCGTGCCCGGAAATCGCATCTGGGCCCGGGTCAGCAAGAACGGGGTCCCGGCCAATGCGGTCCTCATGAGTTGCTTGCTGGCGTTGATCATCGTCCTGCCGGCGGCGTTCGCGCCCGACACATTCGTGCCCCCGGTGGCCTTCTTCGCGGTCACCGCGATCGGCACGGTCGGGCTCTACATCGCGTACGTGACGCCGGTGTATCTGCGCTGGCGGGCCGGCGACTCGTTCCAGCAGCGGTCCTGGAATCTGGGGACGAAGTGGAGGTGGATCAACCCGATCGCGGTGGTCTTCGTGGTCCTCATGTTCATCATTCTCTGCCTGCCCTTCTCCAGCCTCGGAGTCCCGTGGGAGTCCGACTTCGACTGGAGCTACTTCAACTACACGCCTCTGGTCGTTGCCGTGGTGCTGATTGGCACCGGGCTGGCGTGGGTGCTTGGCGCGAACAAGAGGTACAAGGGCCCGATCAAGACGATCGAGGAGGACGTGGCCACCAGGGATTGACCCTGGGCTGACAACCACGCTGCGCGGCCTCCCGCGCCCGAAGGGGCTGCGGGATGCGAGCCGCCCACTGGACCCGCGATTAGCGCGGGTCCAGTGCGTATATGCTGCTTGCAGGGTGTGCCGGGAAGACTGGTCGGCGGTCCCGTCGTCGACCCAAGGAGACCCCGGTGCAGCGCGGCTGGCACCTGACCGGCAGGGGAATTCTCTTCATCGCCTTCGCCTTCACGGTGATGGCCGATCCCGTCTCCTCGATCGCCTACGCCATCGAGTCCGCCCTTCGGCATCTCGACGGGAACCTCGACGATCTCTTCCTGGCGATGGCCCTCGTGATCGCGACGATCGCGGTCATCGCCGCCACCTACCACCAGCTGATTCGCAGGTTTCCCGAGGGTGGCGGCGGTGCTCGGAGCGTCGGCACGGCCTATGGCGACGCCTGGGCCTTCATCCCGCTGGCGGCCCTGTTGATCGACTTCGTGATCACCGTGGCGATCAGCTGCTCGGCGGGAGCGTCGGCGATCATCGCCTACGTGCCAGGGCTGGAGGGCGGAAGGGTGCTCCTTGCCCTACTCCTCACCGGCATCGTGGCCGGCGGGATCTCCTTCGGCCACCGGGGCAGGGTCGCGTTCGCCACGGCGACTCTCCTGTTCCTGGGGCTGGCGGCGACCATGATCGTCGCC
>DASTAI010000134.1:0-2734 GCA_035712865.1 Solirubrobacterales bacterium | reverse complement strand
CCCGCTGCTCGTCGAGCCAACGGGCCGCGGCGTCGAGCGGCTCCGGGTTGAGGGACAGGAAATGCTCGCGGCCGTGCCGGCGGCGACGCACCAGGTCGGCGCGCTCCAGGACGCGGATGTGCTTGGAGACCGAGTTCAGCGAGATGTCGAAGGGCGCAGCCAGATCGGTCACCCGCGCCTCCCCCTCGGCGAGGCGGAGGAGGATCGCGCGCCGGGTGGAGTCGGCGAGGGCACCGAGTGTCTGGTCGAGCCGGGCGGCGGACGCGCTCAAGATATTAACCCAATAGGGTGAATATCGACAGAAGTCAAGCTCGCCGTCGTCCGGCGTCCCGGGATGGGGACCTGGCGCCCGCCTGCCTCAGCGCGCTCGCCCGCGCGCGGTCGCAGGGCGTTCCGTCGTGGTCATGGCGGGCCCCCGGGACTGGTGCGCGCCCGGGTGCGGAGGAGGAGATAGACGACGAGGCCACCGAGGAGCATCAATGCAGCGAGCCCCACTGCGATCCGGAAGAGCGTCCGGGTCAGGATGCCTTCGACGTCGGCGAGGGTGTGCAACCGCATCTCGTCGGCGCGGTCGAATCCGTAGGCGATCTTCCTGTCGATGTCGGCGAGCGTGGCGATCCGCTGGGCGTCGACGTTTCCCAGGATCGCCACTCGCTCCCGGGTCAGCGCGTCGGTGATCTCCCGGCGCTGCCGGTCGATGTCGCCCATCACCGCGACTCGCTCGTTCCGCAGAGAGCTGGTCGCCGCCGACGAGAGTTGGCGGATCGACTCCGGCGAGCCGAGCGCGTCGACCCGGGTGAGCAGAGCGTCTGCCCGCTGCAGCGTGGCGACGGCGAGCTTTCCCGGATCCACGGACGTCAGGTCGATCGCCGCCATCTCGGCCTGCCATCGGGCCACCTTCGGCAGCGTCCAGGCGTACACGTCCAGGCGGGTTTGCAAGTCCGCCACGTTCGCGGTGATGCCCGCGAAGGCGTCCGTCAGGTTGAGGTTCTGGTTCGCCGCCATCCGGACCAGGATCGCGTGGAGGGAGGGCCGGTTGGACATGTGCTCGTCGATCGGATTCTCGTGCGCCCAGGCGGCGACCCTCTCCCGGCTGGCCCTGGCGTTGTCCGGGTCCTTGGCCACGGAGAGCGCCTGGTTCTCGATCTCCCGGCGGATCTGCTCCACGCCCCCGATGAGGATCGGCTGGAGGTCACCGTAGTACCGCTGGCCACCCGGCCCCTTCACCCAGTCCTCGAGCTGGACGGACAGCGCGTACGTCTCCACGGCGGCGCCGAGCGCATCGGGGCGGAACAGTGCCTGATGAAAGGCGGCCGTTCCCTCGATCTTCCAGCTCAGCGCCCGCCTGCGGAGCAGCGGGTCCTCGGTTCGCGCCAGCATTCGATCTCCGCTGATCTCGATGATGGCCGGGATCCGGATGGCCAGCTCGTTTCCCAGCGCACGCAGCTGCCCGGATGAGATGTCCGTCCCGGTCACCCTCATGAGCGCGGTCGGCTCGCCCCCCGACCTCATGCTCACGCAGGCGGCCAGGGGGGCCGCCGCCAGGAGGAGCAGGAACTTGGAACGGGGCCCCACGGCGTCAGGACTCTGTCCCCTTCGCCGCACTCCATCGACTGCACCAGGGTTCAGGGGCCGCGGCGGCGTTTGACAACGGGCAATCGCTGGCCGTTGCCGGAGCACGGGACCGGGAAGGACCGCGACGTGGCCGGAGCGACGACGCTCGCCGAGGCGCTGCGGGGCTCGTCAGTCGGCGTAGAAGCCGGCACCGAGGAGGGCCGGGGCGCCGTCGATCGTGATCCGCTTCACGTAGGTCCACTTGTGCGACGGCGTCGTCTGGCCCGGCTTCGGGAACATGTAGTCGACCCAGCCCGAGCCCTTGGTCCGGACCGTGTCCAGCATCACGTCGTGGAACTTCTTTCCATTCGCGTCGGTCTGGCCGGAGACGTTCGTTCCCTCCCGCTTCGGAAACGCGGGGTTGAGCAGCACGTTCGCCTTGGCGTCGTAGGAGAAGAGGTAGGTCTGGCCGTCGAACCACTCGCTGCCCTTCTTCCGGAACTCGTCGAACGCGGCCTTTCCGTGGGCATTCACCAGCGTCGCCGCCTTCTCCACCAGGGCGACGATCTTCCTGGACTGCGGCGAGTCGGGCGGAGCGGTTTGCCCGAGTGCCGCGGACGGAACCAGGGTGAGGACCAGGACGGCGAAGAGCCTCCAGATCCGGCTACGAGTCTTCATGGACGCCTCCTCGGTCGTGATGCTCGCCCGGATCGAGGGCGCAATGCAGCACGATCGGCGGTCAGGCAATCCAATGGCTGCAGCGTCAACGATGCGTCGGCAACGGTCTCAGGAGGACGTGTCCTGCTCCAGCGCCCGCTGCGCCTCGGCCACGCTCTCGTCAGGCTTTCCGCTCTGCAGCACCTGGACCAGGCGGGTATTGGCCTCTCCCAGCCGGCGAGCCAGCAGCCGCGCGAGCCCGTGAGCGATCTTCAGCGTGGCGACGTTTCCGCTGGCCAGGCGCTGCCTGAGCGGCGGACCAGGGAAGACCGCGAAGGTGACCGGGCCGACCGCGATCGCCGAGGCGCTGCGCTTCCCGCCGGCCTCGAGCACGGCCATCTCCCCGAGCACCGCCGGGGCCGACACCACCGAGAGGATCTGATGCTTCCCCGCCGGGTCCCGCTTCACCACCTGGACCGACCCGGAGAGCACGAGCACCAGCGCGTCGCCGGCATCTCCCTCG
>DASTAI010000133.1:0-9633 GCA_035712865.1 Solirubrobacterales bacterium | reverse complement strand
CCTCGTCTCCCCCTTCGATGCGCGACGCGCGAAGGAGCTCGGAGCCTGCGACGTCGCCGCGGTCAAGATCGCCAAGGTAGGCGGCCTCGGCGCCGCGCTCGAGATTGCCGAGACCATGCCCTGCTACCTGTCGAGCTCGCTAGAGGGCCCGGTCGGAATCACCGCCGCCGCTCACGCGGTCCAGGCCCTCCGCTACCGGAATGGCGATGCCGGCGTCGCGCACGGTCTCGCCACCGAGCGGCTCTTCTCAGCCACGATCGGACGGGGCGCGACCGCCGACGGCGACGAGCTTCACCTGGACGACCGCCCCGGTCTCGGCATCGAGGTCGACGAAGAGGCGCTTGCGGCTCGCCGCCTCGACTGATCTAGCGTTTCAGACGGTGGATCCGACTAACCGCAACACGGCCCTTGCGTCGGCGCTGGTCGAGGAGCTCGCGCGCTGCGGCGTGCGCCGTGCCGTCGTCTCCCCCGGCTCGCGCTCGACACCCCTTGCCGTGGCTCTCTGGCGGGAGCCGCAGATCGAGGTGAGCGTGATCCTCGACGAGCGCAGCGCCGGATTCTTCGCCCTGGGCAGCGCGCTCGCCACAGGCCGGCCCGCGGTCGTGCTCTGCACGTCCGGCTCGGCGGCCGCCAACCTCCACCCCTCGATCGTCGAGGCCGACGAAGCCGGCGTGCCGATGCTCGTGGTCACGGCCGACCGGCCGCCGGAGCTGCGCGAGATCGGAGCCGGCCAGACCATCGACCAGCTGAAGCTCTACGGCGATGCGGTCCGCTGGTTCTGCGAGGTCGGGACCCATGAGGCCGACGACGACGGGCTGCTCCACTTCCGCTCCGTCGCCTGCCGGGGCCATGCCTGCGCCGTCGGAGACCCTCGGCCCGGCCCGGTGCACCTCAACGTCCCCTGGCGCGAGCCGCTCGCGCCGACGCCCGCCGAGGGCCAGGTGAGCGCGACCGATCCCCTGGCGCTCGAGGGTCGCGGCGACGAGCCGCTTCACGCCGTCACCGCCGGCTCGCCCAGAGCCGACGAGGCGTTGCTCGACGAGCTTGCCGAGCGAATCGAGGGCGAGCCGCGCGCCCTGATCGTGGCGGGGCGGCAGGGCGACGCCGCGCTGGCGGGCCCGGTCGCGCAACTGGCGGCCGCCGCTGGGTATCCGATCCTGGCCGAGCCGACCTCGCAGCTGCGGCGCGGGCCGCACGACCGCTCGCTCGTGATCACGGCCTATGACGCCATCGTGCGCGACCGGCCGGTCGGGCTGCAGCCGGAGCTGATCCTCCGATTCGGCGATCTTCCCACCAGCAAGCCGCTCCGCCAGTGGCTCGCCGCGATCGAGGGCCTCGACCAGGTCGTGGTCGACCCGTACGGCGACTGGCGTGAGCCGACCCGGCGAGCCGCAACCGTCCTGCGCGCCGAGCCGGTGGCCACGGCTCATGCTCTCGCCGGGCGGCTCTCTCGACTGCGGCCCGGAGCCGCCACCGTCGCGGGATCCCCCTTCGCTTCCGGCTGGCTCGACGCCGAGCGCGGCGTCCGGGAGGCGGTCGACGGACGGCTCGAAGCACTCGAGGAGCTCAGCGAGCCGGGAGTGTGGGGTGCGCTGGGTCGCGCGCTGCGCGACGGGGACTCGGTCTTCGCCGCCTCGAGCATGCCGGTGCGGGACCTGGAGGGCTTTCTGCGACCCGGGCCCGAGGGCGTTCGCTTCGCCTCGAATCGCGGCGCGAACGGAATCGACGGCCTGGTCTCGACCGCCGCAGGCCTGGCCGCCGGCTCCGGCAGCCGGACCTGGGCGGTGCTCGGCGACCTGGCCCTCTTCCACGACATCGGCGGGCTCGCGGCGGTGCGCCACGCCCCCGAGCTTCGGTTGATCGTGATCGACAACTCCGGTGGCGGCATCTTCCATTTTCTGCCGCAGGCCGCGGCGATGGGTGAGCCCGAGTTCGAGGCTCTGCTCGGCACCCCGACCGGCCGAGACCCCGCGGACGCGGCGCGGCTATTCGACCTGAGCGTCGCCATACCGGAGACGCCCAAGGAGCTCGGCGACGCTCTGGCCGCTGACGCCCGGATGATCGTGGTGCGTACCGACCGCCGCCGCAACCTCGAGCTCCACCGGGAGCTTGCCGAGGCCGCGGCAGCGGCCGTCGCACGCTCCTAGGCCTGAGCCGGCTCCGGAATCGCGCCGATCTGCTGCATCAGAGCCATGTTGTCTGTGACGCCCCAGTGCTCGGCGCACTTGCCGTCCTCAAACCGCACGATGTCGATGCTCTTGATCTCGAACGGCTTGTCCGTGGCGGGAACGCCCATGAAGTCGCCGGTGTGTCGGCCGGTGATGGTCACCTCGGCGGACGCCATGTCGCCGCCCTCGACGCTCGGCCCGACGGTCGCCTTCAGGTCGGTGAATGCACTACGCATGGCGTTGGCAAAAAACCTGACCCCCTCCTTGCCCTCAGGCTGACCAGGAAGGCCCTGTTCGTGGTCGACAACGTCATCCGTAACCAGGTCGTCGATGGCATCCATGTCGCCCTCGCTCAGAACCTTGTCGTAGAACTGCTGAATCAACGCGGTACGTTCAGCCATGAATCTCTCCTTCTCCTCGAACCTGCCCCCGCAGCCACCCTATCCCCGGCATACGAGGCGCTGTCAAGGCTTCGTGAAGGCCGGCGCTAACCGGCCAGCAGCGGGAGCAGTGCCTCGAACTTGAGCTCGGACTCCTGGAGCTCGGCCGCGGGGTCGGATTCGGCCACGATCCCGCAGCCGGCGAAGAGGTGCGCCTCGCGGTCGCGGAGCAGTGCCGATCGCAGCCCGACACAGAACTCGCCGTCCTCGGCGGTGTCCATCCAGCCGACGGGGCCGCTGTACCAGCCGCGGTCGATTCCCTCGAGCTCACCGATCAGCTGGAGCGCCGGTTCCCTCGGCTCCCCGCCGATCGCCGGGGTCGGATGCAGGAAGCCCGCGAGCTCCACCGCGCTGTTCGACTCGGCCAGCTGCGCCCGGATCGGCGTGGCCAGGTGCTGGAGATTGCCGACCTTGACCACGAACGGCTGGGGCTCGGCATGGACCCAGACGGCGTGGGGCCGCAGGCCGCGTTCGATCCTCCTGACCACGATTCCGTGCTCGTCCCGGACCTTCGGGCTCCGCAGCATGGCCTCACCGAGGTGGTCGTCCACGGCCGGGTCGGCGCTGCGCGAGGTGGTGCCGGCCAGCGCGACGGTCGCCGCCACGGGTCCCGAGCGCCGGACGAGCAGCTCCGGGCTCGCCCCGATGAAGGCCGCCTGGCCCGTGCCGACGCAGAAGCAGAAGCAGGAGGGAAAGAGGTCGCGAAGCGCGCCGAACAGGGCTCCCGGATCGTGGGCGGCCGGGGCCTCGACCGTCAGCTCGCGCGCCAGGACGACCTTCTGGATCGCGGTCGAGCGGATGCGCTCGACCGCAGCGGCGACGATCTTCTCGTAGCGCTCCGGCGAATAGCGGCCGACGATCCGCGTGGCCGCACTCGGATGGGGATCCGGGGGCGTCAGCGCGGCGGCGTGCAGCGATCCGATCCGGCCTGCCGTCCGGCGCCGGAGGTCATCGGGCTTGGAGCCCGGCTCGAGGAAAATCGAGGCGGTGAGGAAGGCGCCCTCGGGCCCCCGCGCGATCGCGATCTCGGGCATCACCGCAAGCGCCGGCGGCAACGAGGACCAGAGCGGGTCTGACCCGCCCCGCGGGGAGAAGGCGAATCCGGTCGACCAGACGGGGCCGGCCCCGGCCGGCAGGTCTTCAGGCTCCAGGGCGACGCGGTCGTGCCTGGCGCGGGCGCAGCGCTCCGCCAGGTCGGCGAACCGCTCCTCCCCCCTGCTCACGACCGTCGTCGCCGATCCCATCCCCGCCAGGGCGAACCCACGATCCGGCTGCTCCCAGCAGAACCAGCGCTCCGCCGCAAGCCGGGAGCCGGCGACGATCGCTGCTGGATCCGTCTCCGGGTCGATCTCGACCGTCGCCGAGACGAGCTGGGTGGGTCGGTCCTGGTCGGCGCGCGAGAAGGCGTCCTCGAGTGCGGAGAGCAGCGTCTCGGTCGAATCCGCCGTGAGCGCCATCCGGCCTGGCGAGCTACGCGTCGGACTTCGAGCGGGCGATGGCCACCTCGCCCGTGCGGACCATCTCGATCAGGCCGTGCGGGCGGATCATCCGCTCGAAGGCCTCGATCTTGTCGGCGCTGCCGGTTACCTCGATGGTCAGCGAGCGGCGAGAGACATCGACGATCTTGGCCCGGAAGATCTCGGCGAACTGCATGATCTCGGCGCGGCTCTCGATCGGCGCCGAGACCTTGAACAGGGCCATCTCGCGGGCGATCGTCTCGCCCGGCTCCATGTCCCTGATCTTGATCACGTTGACCAACTTGTGGAGCTGCTTGGTGACCTGATCGATTGGGTGAACCGCTCCGTCGACGGTGAGGGTGATCCGGGAGACCTCGGGATCCTCGGTGGGGCCGACCGCCAGCGTGTCGATGTTGAAACCGCGGCGGCTGAAGAGCCCGGCGATCCGAGCGAGAACGCCCGGGCGGTTCTCGACCAGGATCGAGAGGACGTGCTTGCGGCCGGTGAGCGCGCCCGCCGCGGCGTCCAGGTCCTCGAGCTTGATCAGATCCGGGGTTCCGGCTTCCATCTCAGTTCCACCTCAGCCGACCATGTCCCGCGCGGCGGCACCCGCCGGGATCATCGGGTAGCAGTTCTCGTCCTTGGTCACCCGGACGTCGAGGAGCACCGGGCCCTCCTCGGCGAGTGCGTCGCGCATCGCGGTCTCGACCTCGTCCTTGTCGTCGACCATCATGCCCCTGGCGCCGAAGGCCTCAGCCAGCTTCGGCCAGTCGGGGCTCGGGCCCATCTCCACGGAGGAGTAGCGGCCGTCCCAGAAGAGCTCCTGCCACTGGCGGACCATGCCGAAGTAGCCGTTGTTCATCAGGAAGACCTTGACGGGGATCTCGTGCCGCACGGCGGTGGCGAACTCCTGGCAGGTCATGATCAGGCTGCCGTCGCCGGCCAGGCAGACCACGGTCTCGTCGGGGCACGCCACCTTCGCGCCGATCGCGGAGGGCAGCCCGAACCCCATCGTCCCGAGGCCGCCGGAGTTGATCCATCGGCGCGGCTTGTCGAAGTTGTAGTACTGGGCCGCCCACATCTGATGCTGGCCGACGTCGGAGGTGATGATCGCGTCTCCCCCCGTAGCCGCGTACATGGCCTGGATCATCCGCTGCGGCTTGATCTCGGCGTCATCGGAGTCCTCGTAGCCGAGCGGGTACTCGTTCTGCCAACCGTGGATCTGGTCCCACCAGGCGTCCAGGCGGGCGCGGTCGGCCTTGAGCGCGTGGTACTCCTTGGTCAGCTTCGGAAGAACCTCCTTCGCATCACCGACGATCGGGATGTGCGCCGGGACGTTCTTCGAGATCTCGGCCGGGTCGATGTCGATGTGCACGAACTTGGCCCGGGGCGCGAACTCCGAGAGCTTGCCGGTGATGCGGTCGTCGAAACGGGCACCGACGCAGACGATCAGGTCGGCATTGTCCATCGCGTAGTTCGCGGTGCGGGTGCCGTGCATCCCCAACATCCCCAGCCACTGCTCGTGCGGCGCCGGGAACGCTCCGAGCCCCATCACCGTGGAGGTGACGGGGAAGTTGTCGGAGAGGCAGAACTCGCGCAGCTCCTCGGAGGCGTTGGCGTTGATCACACCGCCGCCCGTGTAGAGCACGGGCCGGTGGGAATTCGCCAGAGCCTTGGCGGCGATGCGGATCTGCTTGATGTTCCCCTCGGTGGACGGCTTGTAGCCCGGCAGATTCGGCGTCTCGGTCATCGGCTCGTACTCGATGTCGGCGCGGGAGAGATCCTGCGGGACGTCGACGAGGACGGGCCCGGGCCGCCCAGTCGAGGCGATGTGGAAGGCGGAGTGCACGTACTCGGGGATGCTGCGCGGGTCCTGGACCATCAGCGAGTGCTTGACGATCGGCATCGTGATCCCGTTGACGTCGGCCTCCTGGAAGCCGTCGGTGCCGATCAGGTCGGTCCGCACCTGCCCCGTGACGAAGACGGTCGGAACCGAGTCGAGCATCGCGTCGGCGATCGGGGTGACGAGGTTGGTCGCGCCCGGGCCGGAGGTGGCGAACGCCACGCCCACGCGCCCGGACGCCTTGGCGTAGCCCTCGGCCATGTGGCCGGCGCCCTGCTCGTGCCGCGCCTGGATGTGGGTGATGTCCGCGTCGTGGACGGCGTCGTAGATCGGCAGGTTCGCCCCACCGGGGATCCCGAAGATGTGTTGCGTGCCCTCGGCCTTGAGGGCCTCCATCAGAGCGTCGGCAGCGCGCATGGTCCGGCGATGGTAGCCAAGCGCCTGCGCCCGGCGTGAATCAGCGAGTGCCGGCCGGCTCCTGCGACGGCTTCCACTGCGTTCGCGGATCGATCGCCGACTCGATCACGCGGTCGCGGTGGCGCTCGGTCGTCTTCAGCATCGAGCGGACCAGCTCATCGCCGAGGTACGCGGGCTCCAGTCCAAGGTCGAGCAGCTTGGTGTGGACCGGGTTGTAGTAGTGCTCCTCGAGCTCCACTCGCGGGTTCTCGAGGTGCTCGATCTCGACCTCGAGCCCCACCTCGGCGCCGGACCGCTGGACGAGCTCGGCGAGCTGTCCCACGGAGAAGCTCTCGGTGAACTGATTGAACACGCGGTACTCGCCGGCGTCGGCCGGGTTGTTGACGGCGAGCTCGACGCACTGGAGGGTGTCGCGGATGTTGAGGAAGCCGCGGGTCTGTCCGCCTTTGCCGTAGACGGTGAGCGGATGGCCGATCCCGGCCTGCACGCAGAAGCGGTTGAGGACCGTTCCGAACCACTCGTCGTAGTCGAAACGGGTGGCGAGGCGCTCGTCCCGGGTGGTCTCCTCGGTCTCGATGCCGTAGACGACGCCCTGGTTGAGGTCGGTCGAGCGGAGCCCCCAGATGCGGCAGGCGAAGTGGATGTTGTTCGAGTCGTGGACCTTCGAGAGGTGGTAGAGCGAGCCCGGGAGCTTCGGGAACGGCAGCGTGTCGCTGCGCCCCTTGTGCTCGATCTCGATGAAGCCCTCCTCGATGTCGATGTTGGGAGTGCCGTACTCCCCCATCGTTCCGAGCTTCACCAGGTGGCAGTCCGGCGCATGATCGCGGAGGAAGAAGAGGAGGTTGAGCGTGCCGATCACGTTCGTGTGCTGGGTCTCCACCGCCTGCTCGCGGTTGGCCATCGAATACGGAGCCGAGGGCTGCTCGCCATAGTGGATGACCGCCTCGGGCCTCGTCTCGATGATCACGCGCTCCAGGAACTCGGGGTCCTCGATCGCTCCCACGTATGAGGCGACCTCGTTCCCGGAGACCTCCTTCCAGACCTCGACCCGCTCTTCGAGCGGGCGAATCGGCGTCAGTGAGTCTGTGCCGTGCTTCTCGTGCCAGTGGCGGCGCGAGAAGTTGTCGACGACGGAGACCTCGTGGCCGCCGGCGGAGAAGCGCATCGCCGTCGGCCAGCCGAGATAGCCGTCGCCCCCGAGGATGAGGACGCGCATAGTGAAGGCGGCAGGGTAACGCCCGGGGCGGCGCATCGTCGTGCCCGCGGTACCAGCACTAAACGGGTTGTCGCAACGTGGGTGCCACGCTGCGACACCCTCGCATTATGGGGCCTATTCTGGCGCCGCTTTGACCGTCCCCGTGATCGCCGCACTGTTCCCCGAGGAGCTGACCGCCCTCCGCATCGTCGGCCTCGTCTTCGCCGTTCTCCTGATCGCCTTTGCGATCTGGCGCAGACGCTCGATGTCGAACGGCGCGGTCCTGCTCGCCCTCTTCGGCGGCATCGCCCTCGCGATCGTCTCGGGAACGGACCTGCTCGATTCCCTGCTCTCGGCCTTCGCCTTCGAGCGCGGGAACGGCGGCCGGATCCTGGGGCTGGCGGTGTTCGCCATCGCGATCCTCTTCCTGCTCGTCCTGCGGGCGCTGACGGAGAGCTCACGGATGAACCAGCAGCTCTCCGCCCTGCTGGAGGGACTGGCCTGGGAGGAATTCCGCGAGGCGAAGCTGCCCGAGCGCTTCCGCGACAAGGTCGCGGTGCTGATCCCGGCCTACAACGAGGCCGAGAGCGTCGGCGACGTCGTGCGCAGCATCCCGCCGGAGGTCTGCGGAGAGCAAACGGAGATCCTCGTGGTCGACGACGGCTCGGGCGACTCCACAAGCGAGGAGGCGGCGAAGGCCGGCGCCATTGTCGCCCGGCATGTCATCAACCGCGGCGGCGGCGCGGCGCTCCGCACCGGCTATCGGCTGATGGCGGAGTCGGGCGCGCTGGTCGTGGTCACGCTCGACGCCGACGGCCAGCATCTGCCCAGCGAGATGGAGCGATTGGTGAAGCCGGTGCTCGACGACGAGGTCGACGTGGCCCACGGTTCGCGTGTCCTGGGCGACGCGGATCCCAACACCCGCTCGCGAGAGTTCGGCATCGTCCTCTTCAACAAGGTCATCTCCTTCATCACCCGCACCAAGGTCTCCGACGCCTCCAACGGCTACCGCGCCGTCCGCACGACCGTCCTGCCCCAGCTCGTCCTCCGTCAGGAGCAGTTCCACACCTCCGAGTTCCTGATCGAGGCGATCAAGCGCGGCATTCCGGCTAAGGAGGTGCCGGTGACGGTGGCCAAGCGAACCCACGGCCACTCGAAGAAGCCCGCCGTCGTCCGCTACGGGCTCGGCTTCACGAATGCGATCGTCCGCACCTGGCTGCGCTAGCGCTCAGCAGCTCTTCTCGACGTCTTTGCCCGCTCCGCCGATACAGACGTCCCTGCCCTTACCGCCGAGCAGGACGTCCTTTCCGCCCTGGCCGAGCAGCCTGTCCCTTCCACCACCTCCGCAAAGGCCATCCCGGCCGGAGCGTCCTTTGAGAATGTCTCGACCGCCCAGAGCGAGTATTCCGTCGGACTTTCTCGTTCCGGCCAAGCTGTCCTTGGCGGACGTACCGACGCGGTTGACCACCACCCCGCCGCACCTCGCGAACTCGTAGGCACCGATGTCTGGCGCCCGGCGTGGGACTCCTCGCTGGTCGAACCGGGCGGCTCCGGCGCCGCCCGCACCGATCGCCGGACTCCCAGCGAGAAGGGCTAGGGTCAGATTCGGACCCCCGTTGTTCGCCAGCGGTCCGAGCCGCGGCTTGACATTGGACTTGTCCCCGGTCTGGGGCGCGAAGCCGCAACCGGTGCGGTTCCCGATCAGGTTGTGTCCCTGTGATCTCACGATGCCACCGCAGTCGGGCGCAACACCAACCGCCGGTGGGGAGATGTCGTGGTTGCCGGCGATGATCGTGTTCCGGAAATTGAACGTGCCCACCGGATTCAAGATCGTTCCGGGCGCCACCAGCACACCTCCACCACCTCCCGCGTCCCCATCGGTGTCAGCGGTGTTGCCGCTGATCGTGACGTTGTTCAGGTTCGCCAGGCCACCGAGGCCCTGGTCAATGCCGCCCCCGTCGCCTTCCGCGCGGTTGCCCGAGATCGTCACGTTGGTGAGCGACATCGTGGCCGGGCCGGCGTTCGCGATCCCGCCGCCATAGCTTGCGGTTGTCTCGTTGCCGGATACGGTCGCGTTCGACATGACGAGGTTTCCCTCGTTGCGAATCCCGCC
>DASTAI010000132.1:0-9783 GCA_035712865.1 Solirubrobacterales bacterium | reverse complement strand
CCAGGTCGACGTTCAGGGAGCTGCGGTAGTCGAGCGAAATGAAGACGGCAGCGTCGACATCAAGGACGAGGTCGGCGATACCGGCTACGAGGGCATGGCCACCGGCGGCATCATCGGTCTCGTCGTCGGAATCATCGGTGGTCCCCTGGGCGTTCTGGTCGGCGGAGCCACCGGGCTGCTGGTCGGTTCCCTCTTCGACATGGACGACGTCGATGACGACGACTCGGTCGTCACCGACATGTCGCGCTCAGTGACGGTCGGTCACGCCTCGGTCCTCGCCGAGGTGACCGAGGAGAACCCCGAGGTCATCGATTCCGCCGCCGAGCGACTCGGCGGCACGGTCGTGCGCCGGTCTCTCGACGATGTCGAGGCCGAGATCGCCGCCGCGGAGGACGCCCAGGCTGCCGCGAAGAAGGCGGCCCGCAAGCGTCTCCGCGAAAAGCGGCACGAGGAGCGTAAGGAAAAGGTCGAGGCGAAGGTCGCGGAGCTTAAGTCCAAGCTCCACATCGGCCATCCTGCGAAGGCCTCACAGGGCTGAACCACAAGTGGAGCGGAGGCCCTGGATTCGGTCTCCGTTCCGCATTACCCAAGGAGTGAGTCGTGAGCGAGCAGACGCCCTACATCGATTACGAGAACTTGCCGGCCCCCACGGAGGGCTTCGTCGTGACGGTGTTCATCACCGTCCGCGATGTCGCCCGGTCCCGGGCCTTCTACTCCGAGGTGCTCGGCGGACGGGTCGTGCTCGAGGAAAACCCGTGCATGGTCCAGCTCTCCAACTCCTGGGTGATCATGAACCCGGGTGGTCCCCCCACACCCGACAAGCCCGACATCTCGGTCGTCGATTACGACTTCGACAACACGCTCTCCACGTTCATGAACCTGCGTGTGGCCGATGTCAAGGCCTGTTACGAGGAGTGGAAATCGAAGGGGGCCGAGTTCGTGACGCCGCCGATCGATCGCGGCGCCGAGATTCGCTGCTACATGCGCGATCCCGACGGCTACCTGATCGAAGTCGGCCAGTCGACCGGGCTGCTCAAGGGTCATCTCGCGAAGAAGCGACCCGAGGACCTGCCGGGCTAGGACCCTCAGTCGATCAGCTTCTGGACCCGGTAAGTCTTGGCGCCACCAGGCGCCTCGACCTCGACGCTCTCGCCGACCGCCGCGTCCAGGAGCCCCCGCCCCACCGGCGACTCCGCCGAGAGCTTTCCCTGTTTCAGATCCGCCTCCGTCGCTCCCACCAGGGTCCAGGTGTTCATGCGGCCGCTCCCCAGATCCTGGACCTGCGCGGTGCGCCCGAAGGCGAACGTCTCCCCACTCCGATCGGCCTCCACCACCACCGAGTTCGCCAGCCGCCCCCGAAGGCGCTTGATCCGCGTCTCGAGATGCGCCTGGTCGTCCTTGGCGATGTGGTACTCGGCGTTCTCCTTCAGGTCACCGAGCTCGCGGGCGGCCTTGATCCGACTCGCCATCGCGCGGCGGCGGGGCCCCTCGAGCTCCTCCAGCTCGGCGCGCAGCGCCTCGATCCCCTGGGAGGTGATCGGCTCCGCGCCCCTCAGGCCGGGGGATGGGCGGCTGTCGGAGGCTTCGGTCATCGAGGGACAGGGTTACAGCTCACGTTCGTCAGTCCCATCCCTCCGCCCCTCGCTGGCGTCCCAGGTACTCCGACTCGAGCACCAGGTCCTTGAGCAGCGATTGGTACTCGACGTGGGTTTCGTGCTCGATCGTCCGCCAGGTGCGGCCTTCCTCGGTCTGCATGAACTCTCGGTAGTCGGGCGCCCCAGGCTGCCTGATGTTGTCGGCGACGACCAGCGAGCCGGTGTGCAGCCAGCGCCGGTCCAGGATCCGCCACAGGTCGGGCAGATAAGCAGACTTGTCGTGGTCGATGAAGACGAAGTCCAGCGATCCGCTGGCAAAGCCGTGCTCGGACTCGAGCTTTGCGATCGTCTCATCTCCATCGCCGAGCGTCCCGTCGAGCACCGTCAGCTCCTCTCCGACGCCGGCGTGGTCCCAGATGCGCCGCGCGATCGCCGCGTTTTCGGCGTTGAACTCGATTGACACGAGCCGTGCCCCATCGGGCATCACCCGGGCGGCACGAAGGGCGCTGTAGCCGCAGTAGGTCCCCAGCTCCAGCAGCAGGCGGGGCAGGGTCCGCCGGATCGCCGCGTCCAGGATCTCGCCCTTCTCGTCGCCGACGTTGATCAGGAAGCTGCGGTGGTACGCGAAGTCATCGATGACGCCGATCACGTCGTCGATGTCACCCCGACGGGCCTCGGCCTCGACGTGCCGGGCAAGCGCCAGCTCCCGCCCGTCGCCCACCTGCCACTCGGTCGTCATGCGTCGCCTGCCCAAGAGCATGCGCACCATCGACCAGCGCAGAAACGGAAGTCGCTTCCCCCCAAGCTCTGATAGCGGCGACATCTGACTGGCTTAGGCGTAGTGGCAGAACTCGAGGCCCAGGGGCTCCGCGGGACGGCGATCGAAGAACCGCGAGGTGACCCCCGACGCCGGATTGGTGCACGGACGGCCCTGCAGCGAGGCGGGTGATCGGAATCCCTGGGCCTCCACCAGCTCGCCCAATTCACCGAACCGCGCTGTGCTGCTCACCCCGAACGCCAGGTGGGCGCCGATTCCCTGGCGAATCCAGTCGTCGAGGACATTGCGCTCGATGCCCCGCGGTATCGCAACCTCGACCCTCAGTGTCCCGCGATCTGGGTCGGCGGCGAGGGCCTCGAAGATCGTGGTGGGGACCGTCCCGCCTGCGAGCTGTGCGAGCTGCCTCGTCAGGATCGTGCTCGGGAAGCTGCGCCCGTCGGAGCCGAATCCGGCTTCGGCGGCGGCGGCGTCCAGCGTTCCCTCGTCCTCGGGGGCGGCCATGAAGCCGACGTGGTCGATTCCCGAGATCAGCGAGCTGATGGTGCAAGCCGAGGCGCGCTGCGGCAGCAGCTGCTCGAGGCACTCCTCGGCGCTCGTCGTAGTCATCAGTCGGGCCGCCCCTTCGAGAGCGGCGGGGACTCGATCCGGCTCAGTACTGAGGAGCGCCTGGCTGATTCGCACGCCCACGTACGCTAACGCCGCCGCGACGAGGGCAAACTGGCGAAGAAGCGAGCCGAGGGATCTCCTCCGGGCTGATCACCCGCTCGAAGCGGGTTGCGGCGGGCGGATGGCGCGCCTGTGCAGAATCAGGCCGGCGAGGCCGGCCGGCAGAGGCAGCCAGTAGTTGAAGAGCCGATACGCGAGCGTGGCAAGGACGGCGTCTCCGCCGCTGACGCCGATCAGTGCCAGTGCACCGGTGAGGCCGGCCTCCACGACGCCCAGCCCGCCGGGGGTGATCGGGATCTGCCCGAGCAGGGATACGGCGGAGTACGCGACGAGCACCAGTGCTGCGCTCGGACGGGCACCCACGGCGGCGAGGGCGAAGACCAGCGTGAGGTAGTCGAAGACCCACTTGCCGGCTGCGGCCAGCAGCGCCTGCCACCATTTGCTGCCCACAGCCTCGACGACGGCGGTGCGCTGGTCGAGGAGCCGCTCGGGAAGACCCTGAAGGGGCTGGGAGCGCCGCCTCAGCTTGTTGAAGGTCCACTGTGCTCCCCGGCCCACAGCGGTCAGGAAGCCGTCCCCTCTCACCGCGAGAGCGCCGATCACCACGATGGCGAGAAGCAGGGCGACGGACACCCACGCGGCCGCCCGCAGCTTTGCGGGCACCGCGACGCCGAGAATCAGCAGAGGCAGCCCCAGGATGTTCAAGAGCAGCAGGGTGCCGAACACGATCACCGAGGCTGCGGTCAGGCCGGAAGCGACGCGCGCGGGCGGGACACCGTCCTGCGAGAGCATCTCGAACTGAAGTGCGGCAGAGGTGGCGGCACCGCCGGGCACGAGCTCGCTCACCGCGTTGCCGGCGAGATAGGAGCGGAGGAACGGCCGCAACCGACGGTCACCGGTGGCGATTCGCTGTGCCGTCGCCATGCAGACAAAGCTTGCGCTCTCGCTCACCGCCATCACCGCGAACCAGACGGGCTCGATGTCACGTAGGCGCGGCCAGTCGCCGAGCACCTCACCGAGCCTGGGCGCGAGCCCATAGAGCGCCACCCCGGCTACCCCCACAGCCAGCAAGCGCTTGACGATGTCGCCGCGCGTCATCCGCGGGCGCTGGCTCGATGTCGAGGCCACGGTCACACCCTCTCACGGGGGATTCTGTGGTTGACACGGAACTCGGGCTTTGGCGATGCTCTGTCCGTGTCCACGCAGTCGCCGCTGCTGTCGGCCTTCGAGCCCGGCCGGCGAAACAGACGGACCGTCGACGCCCTCTTCCTGCTCGCAGCCGCGATCGTGATCGGGCTGACCGCGGTCGTCGCCTCCGAGACGCCCGAGGTCGATGCGAACGTCGCAGAGGCGCTGACCACGCTCTTCGGGTGGGCGAACGGGTTCTGGCGGGCCGCATTCGTCGCCCTGCTCGCTCTCGCACTCGCGGTCATCGCCGACGTGCTTCTGCGCCGGCGGTGGAGCCTGGCACGCGACCTCGTGGTGACGGTGCTGCTGCTGGTCGCCGCGGGACTGCTCCTCGGAGGCGTGGTCGAATCGGACTGGTTTCCGGTCAAGGACCACCTTCTGTCGCGATGGGGCTATCCCGAGGTCCGGCTCGCGACAGCAACGGCGGTCCTCGTAGTCGCCGGCCCGGAGCTCGTTCGCTGGCTACGTGTGCTCGGCCTGTGGCTGGCTCCCACCGCCGCTCTGGGCGCCGTCGTGCTCGGTGCCGCCTACCCGTCCGCGGCGCTCGGGGGACTCGCCGTCGGCGTTGCGGCCGGCTCGATCGTGCGGCTGGCGTTCGGCTCGGCGGCCGGGGTGCCTCCGACGCAGAGCGTGCAAGCTTCACTCGAGGCGCTCGGAGTCGCGGTCCGCGACCTGGCGCCGGCCGAGCAGCAGAGGATTGGCGGCGCCGAGTACGTCGGACACGATCATGCCGGGCATCCCCTCAAGGTGCGCGTCTTGGGCCACGACTCGCAGGACACGCAGCGGCTCGCCCGGCGCTGGCGGCTCCTGGCGTACAGGGATCCACCCCGAAGTGCTCCCATCGGCCGGCTCGACCAGGTCGAGCATGAGGCCCTGGCGACCCTCATGGCCGCCCAGGCGGGCGTCCGCGTGCCGGAGGTGCTGCTGGCCGCTCCCGATGACGACGGCAACGCACTGCTCGTCACGAACCAACCGAACCTCGAGCCGCTCGAGCTTTCGTCGCCCGATCAGGTGAGCGACAGTCTCCTCAAGGAGCTCTGGGAGCAGGCGGATCGCCTGCACAAGGCCGGGATCTCGCACGGCAGGCTCAACGCGAGCAACGTGCTCGTCACCGACGAGGGCCCGATGCTCGTCGACCTCTCGGCAGCGACCCTGGGTGCTCCGCAGTCGGCGATCGACATCGACGCCGCCGAGTTGGCTGTTGCCTGCACGGTCCTCGTCGGCCCCGAGCGCGCACTCCGACAGGCCCTCGCGACCGGCTTCCGGGACAACCTCGTCCGGATCCTCCCCTACATGCAGCGGGCAGCGCTGACGCCCCATCTGCGCGACCTGGCACGGTCACATGAGCTGAGTCTCAAGAAGCTGCGCTCCGACGCTGCGGCGGCCGTCGGTCAGAAGCCGCCGGAGGTGGTGCCGCTCCGTCGCATTCGCCCCAGGGACTTCCTGCTGACGGCGGCCCTGATCTTCGGCGCTTACCTGCTGATCTCCAAGCTCGCCGAGGTCGGCTTCGACACCATCTACGACCAGCTGAAGCAGGCAGACGCGGCCTGGGTCGTGCTCGCGCTGATCCTCGCGCAGGCCAGCTTCATCGGCACCGGGATCTCGGTACGAGGATCGATTGAGACTCCCCTCCCACTGCTCCCCTGCGTGCTCCTTCAGTCCGCGATCAAGTTCATCAACCTGACCGTGCCCAGCTCCGCAGGGCGAATCGGAATCGATCTGCGCTTCCTGCAGCGGAACGGGGCTTCTGGCCCGGAGGCGGCGGCCGCGGGAGCGCTCGATGACGCCTCGGAGACGATCGTCCAGGCGGCGCTCCTGCTGATCAGCCTTGCCTTCGTCGGCCAAGCCTTGGACACGAGCAAGTTCCATCTGGGTACCCCGAACGGGCGCCTCGTGGCGGCGATCGTCTTGGCTCTTGTCGTCGGCCTGGCGGTCGTCCTAGCCGTGCCGAAGTGGCGCAACAAGGTCCTTCCCGCAATCCGGAGCGCTCTCAGCGGTCTCTGGACGGTGGCACGCGACCGAGACAAGCGCATGGAGCTCTTCGGAGGGAACATTCTCTCGGAGCTGCTCTACTCGATCTCCCTGGGCGCGACGTGCCTCGCGTTCGGAGTCCACCTGAATCTGGCGGAGCTGATCTTCGTCAACACCTCCGCCTCGGTGCTCTCCAGCTTGATCCCGTCCCCCGGCGGAATCGGCGCCGCCGAGGCGAGCCTCTCCGCTGCGTTGATCGCACTGGGAGTCGGGGAGTCGACTGCCTTCGCCGTCGCCATCACCCAGCGACTCTGCACTTTCTACCTGCCCCCGATCTGGGGCTATCTCTCATTGCGGTGGCTCACTCGCAACGGCTATCTATGAGTCGGGCGACAAGGAGGCGCAGCGCCACGTGTGAGGAAGGACCAAGCACCTGCGCTAGACGATCGCTTGGCGCCGCGCGCAGGAAGTGCCGTAGATAGCTCGGGTCTTCCCTACCGACGGCCTGGGGATGATGGAGCGAAGCCTCGGGCTAGCCGGTATGGCGAGCGGGGTCGCCTTGGCGGAGGATCCGGTCCAATGTCAAGCATTTCGCGAACGCTGGGGCTCGCGCTCGTGTCGGGTGTGGTCGGCGCTGCAATTGCTACCGGCCTGCTTTACGCCACCGGCGCTGCAGGGGATGAGACGACTGCCGACCCAGCCGGAAGCAGCTCCAACCAATCGACCGCCATCGACGCGGCCTCGATCTATTCGGCGACAGCTCCAGGCGTCGTTGACATCACCGCAAGCGGGATCCACACGATTTCGAACGGCTTCCCCTTTCCCTCCAAATCCGAGACCGCCACGGGGACCGGCTTCGAAATCGACTCGCGGGGAGACATCCTGACCGCGGCGCATGTCGTCGCGGGTGCCGCGCAGATCACCGTCAGGTTCGAAAACGGAACCACCCGCGGTGCGAAGGTGCTTGGCGCCGACACTTCCGTCGACGCCGCCGTGCTCCAGGTCGACCCGACGGGGCTGGCCCTGCATCCACTGCCGCTCGGGAGCTCTCAGGCGCTGGCCGTTGGCGATCCGCTCGCCGTGATCGGCGATCCGTTCGGCTTCAACCGCAGCCTGAGCACCGGCGTGGTCTCCGCCCTCCACCGGACGATCCAGGCCCCGGACGGCTTCACGATCGCGGACGCGATCCAGACCGATGCAGCCATCGACCCGGGCAACTCCGGTGGGCCAGTCCTGAACGCCCAAGGGAAGGTGGTGGGCATCACCGACCAGATCGCGACAGGTGGCTCGGGATCCGACAGCTTCACGGGGGTCGGCTTCGCGGTCCCAATCGATGACGTGATGGGCGAGTTCTCACAGCTCGAGCACGGTGTGCCCACGTCGCACGCGTACCTGGGGGTCAGCCTGGCTGAGACCGGCGCGGGTGCGGCCCTGGTCAGCGCCGTCGTGGCGAACGGCCCGGCGGCGTCGGCCGGCCTGCGACAGGGCGATTTGGTGACGGCCGCCGACGGCAAGGCGATACACGACCCGAACGGGCTGATCGCTGTCATCGCGTCGCACAAACCCGGTGACAAGCTGACCCTGACAGTGCAACGCGGCCCGCAGCAACTGACCGTGACCGCAACGCTTGGTACCCAGCCGAGCCGGCCCTGACGCCGAGAGAATGCGGGCCTCTCAGTCAGGATGTAGCTTGGCCGACGGGCTTACGCAACCGGGAAGTGATCAACACAAAGTGGGCGCGATGGCAGTCAGGTCCGAGAGCCGCGTGACGATCGCCAGCAGCGTCCCTGAAGTGTGGGCGTATCTCTGCGACGTCGGACGCTGGCCGGAGTGGGCGCCGACGGTTCGCGAATCCTGGGTCGCCGGAGGGGCTCCGCTTCAGCCCGGCTCACGGGTGGAACAGCGGGCGAAGGGGATATTCGGGTCAACTCACTACCGGCAGCAGAGCGTGACCGCCGTCGAGGCGCCCCGCCGCTTGGCGTTCGCCGGATCGATGGGAACTTCCGCGGCGCGCTGGGGAATGGAGCTCGAGCCGATGGACGATCGACGGACCGAGACCATGATGTGGGTTGAGGTCGACACGGAGGGCGTGATGCGCGCGATCCCTGGCCGCGTGCTCGAAGGCAGGATTCGACGAGTAATGGATCGCGAGATGGCGGCGATCAAGGCTGGTGTCGAGTCCGCTGCGCCCGGCGGCTCGGATTCCTAGAAGAGAGGAGTGAGCCAGATCGACAGTACGCGAGAGCACCTGATCGAGACTTACCGCAGGAAGGCGAAGCGCTACGACATCAGCTCCCGGCTCTACCCCGTGCCCGGCTACCCCCAGCGGGCCCAGCGCCTCCGGGCCGCACAAGCACTCAGGCTTCGCCCGGGTGACAGCGTGGTCGAGGTCGCCTGCGGCACCGGTCTGAACTTCTCGCTGATCGAGCAGGCGATCGGTCCCGAGGGCCGGATCGTTGGTGTCGATCTGACCGACGCGATGCTCGCCCAGGCCCAGCATCGGATAGAGACGAACGGCTGGAGCAACATCAGCCTCGTGCAAGCCGACGCGGCCGAATTCGACTTCCCAACCGAGGTCGACGCGATCCTGTCCACATACGCCCTGTCGCACGTGCCTGAATGCGCAGATGTCATCGCCCACGGCGCGGCGGCCCTCTCCCGCGGTGGGCGCTGGGTCGTGCTGGATCTCAAGGTTCCCGACAACGCGCCTCGCCGGGTAGCGCAGCTTGGAATCGCACTTGGGCGGCCGTTCGGCTCCATAGACGAGTGGACCGCGCGCCGTCCGTGGGAGGCGATTCGCACAGCTATGCGGGATTCTCTGGCCGATCTCTCCTGGACCGAGTTGTTCTTCGGGACCGCCTTCCTCGCCGCCGGGACCCGAGACACGCGCAACGAGCCGTGAGGCAGGACGGTCGCGCTCCTTTCGTGGAGGGCCTCCGGCCAGGGCGCGTGTCGGCGTTCTCTCCCGGCGAGTTCGTCGAGCAGGAGAGCTTCATGCGCGCCAGCGAGATCCTGGCACTGGCGCATCGGGCCGGAATCGCACCCGGGATCTCCGTGCTGGACCTGTGCTGCGGAGTTGCGGGTCCTGGACGGCTCATCGCCCGGGAGCTGGGGTGCATCTATCTCGGAGTGGACTTCAGTTCGAGCGCGATCGGCATCGCGCGTGAGAGCTGTGGCGACCTTCCCTGCCGCTTCGAGGTTTCGCGGATCCCCCCAATCCCGCCCGGACCGTTCGACGTGGTGCTTCTGTTCGAGACCATGCTCGCCTTCCCCGAAAAGGAACCGCTGCTCGCGGACATATCCGGAGCGCTGGAGCCCGGCGGGCGGTTCGCCTTCACCATGGAGGAGGGCCTGCCTCTCACGGAGGCAGAGCGAAAGGGCATGCCCGACGCCGACACCGTCTGGCTCACCCCGCTGCAGGAGATGCTCGCCCGCTTGGAGCGGGTCGGGCTGGTCGTCCGCTGGCGGGATGACTGCAGTCGGTCGCACCGTGTCGTGGCGGATTCGCTGATCGACGCGTTCACCGCCGATGCTGCCGACATCACCGGGCGGATCGGCCCCCGGGCATTCGAGGAGCTGCTCGCC
>DASTAI010000131.1:0-3951 GCA_035712865.1 Solirubrobacterales bacterium | reverse complement strand
CTGGGCGAACGGCGGCAAGGGCCGGCAGTGGGAGCCCGACAACGTCCAGGACTACGCCGACTTCATGTACGCGATCAGCAAGCGCTATCCGGCGGTCCATCACTGGATGGTGTGGGGCGAGGTCAACTACGGGGCGAACTTCCAGCCGATGCCTCCGCATAGCCCCGTCGGCCCGCGTGCCTATGCGCAGCTCCTCGATGCGGCCTACGTGGCACTCAAGCAGGCGAGCCCGGACAACATCGTGATCGGCGGTGACACGCTCAACGCGAACGAGCCGGGCACCCCCGCCGAATTCATCCGCTGGGCGCGAGTGGGCAAGCGCAAGAAGGCCCGGCCCCCGCGGCTCGACTGGTGGGGCCACAACCCGTTCGAGGGCCGCTATCCAGACATCCGCCAGCCGGCCCTCAACAACCTGATCGGCCTCAGCGATGCCGACACGCTGCACAAGCTGCTGAAGAAGGCCTACGTCGGCACGAAGAAGAAAAAGCACAAGAAGGCACGCAGAGCGGCTGCACAGAGCTCGAGCAGCGCCGCCCACGCCGCCAAGAAGCACAAGAAGAAGAAGCGCCGGCGCAGCACGCCGCCGATCTGGTTCTCCGAGTACAGCGTGCTCTCGGGTCACGCCGCCCACTTCTGGCTCGGCTTCTACGTCTCCGACCAGGAGCAGGCGAGCTGGGTCAGCGCGGCGTACCAGCTCGCCGACAGCCTCCCCTATGTGGCCGGCCTCGGCTGGTACCGAATCGACGATGAGCCCGAGGCCTCCGGCAGCGCCAACTGGGGCCTGGTCACCTACAGCGGCCAGACCAAGCCCTCCTTCGCCGCCTACCAGGCCGCGCCGTAGCGCTCTAGCCGAGCGCCTCCCTGACCGCCTCGATCACCTGGGCCTGCTGGCTCTCCTCCATCTCGGCGAACATCGGGAGTGAGACGGTTCGAGCCGCGAAGGCGTCGCTGAGGGGCAGGTCGGCGCCGCTCGCGGCGTAGAGCTCGAAGCGGTGCACCGGCGAGAAGTGGACCGAGGTCTGGATCCCGCGCGTCGCCAGCGAGTCGCGGAAGGCGTCGCGGTCCACCCCTTCGTCCACGATCACGGCGAACATGCTGTTGCTGACCCGTGCGTTCTCGGGCGGCGCAGCGAGCGGCGAGATCCCGACCAGGTCGCCGAACTGATCGCGGTAGGCAGACGCGATCGCCGCCCGGCGGCCGTTGTCGTCCTCGAGGCGGCCGAGCCGCGAGCTGGCGAGGGCCGCCCGCGGGTCGTCGATCCGGTAGTTGAACCCCAAGCCCGCGACCTCATACGTCTCGGTGCTGGCGCGGTGTCGCTCCCAGATCGAGCGGGTGATGCCGTGCCAGCGCATCAGTCGGGCGCGCTCGGCGAGCTCCTCGCTGTCGGTGAGCAACACCCCACCCTCGCCGACGCCGAGGTTCTTCCCGGCAGAGAAGCTGATCGCGCCGGCGAGGCCGAAGGTCCCGAGGTGGCGGTCCCCGAGCCAGGAACCGGAGCCGTGCGCGGCGTCCTCGATCAGCGCCAGCCCGCGCTCGTCGGCGAGCTGACGCAGCCCTTCGATGTCACCGGGATGACCGCCGTAGGAGACGGCGACGATCGCCTTCGTCTCCGGAGTGATCGCGCGCTCGGCCGACTCGATCGAGAGCCAGGGCCGGTCAACCGCCGCGATATCGGCGAAGACGGGGCGGGCGCCGGTGTAGGCGACCGCGTTGGCGCTCGCTATGAAGGTGATCGAGGGCACCACGGCCTCGTCGCCGGGGCCCAATCCCGCACCCGCCATCGCCAGGTGCAGGGCGGACGTGCAGCTCGAGACCGCGAGGCAGTGCTCAGCGCCGGCGTACTCGGCAAAGGCTCTCTCCAGCTCCTGCGTACGCGGGCCCATGCTGAGCCACCCGGATCGATAGACCTCGTTCGCGGCCTCGATATCCGCCTCGGTGAGGCGGACGGCTGAAAGTGGGACCTGCCAGTCGGACACGGGCCTCCGATAACTACCTAGAACGGTTGTCTAAGCACCCCATCCGGTCAAATTACGTAAAAACCACCCTTTTCCTGCCGGGTGGCATGGGCTAGATTCCTCGCCGGGCCAGGGGGCCTGCTTCGACTCGAGACAACTAAATCGTAGGGGAGAACATTTGACACGGCGTCAAAACCGAGGCCGCGGGAGGCCCAGGGTTACTTTGGAAAGGCGTTTGCTCGATCGCGTGGCGGGGAAAACCGCGAATAGGCGAGGGGAACGGTGAGCAGCCGTTACAGCCGCCAGCCAGGGACGGCCAAGGTGGGAGTTTTCACACGCACAGTCGATTGCTTCGTTCTTCTTCTGCTGCTCCCTGTGCTCCTGCCGGCTGGCCTGCTGATCGCCGCGGTCGTCTTCGCCGACTCCCCGGGCTCGGTCTTCTACCGCGCCACCCGGATCGGCCTCAACGGCCACCCGTTCCAGATGCTCAAGTTCCGGACGATGAAGACCGGCGCCAAGGGCCCCGGCCTCTCGACCTCCTTCGACCCGCGCTTCACGCCGGTCGGGCGCTTCCTCGCCCGGTACCGACTCGACGAGCTGCCGCAGTTCTGGAACGTCGTCAAGGGCGACATGCGTGTCGTCGGCCCCCGGCCGGAGGATCCCGACTTCGTCCGCCGGCACAAGAAGGAGTACGACGAGATCCTCAAGGTGGCCCCCGGCATCACGGGGCTCACCCAGCTCGTCCACTTCCTCGACGACCTCGACACCAATAACCCGCTGGCCCACTACGAGACGATCCTGCCGGGCAAGATCTTGCTCGATGTCCGCTACGTCCAGACCCAAAGCTTCCTCGGCGACGTCGCGATCCTGCTCCGCACGATGCTGATCCCCTTCCGGCTGATCGCCGACGAGATCAAGGTGCTGATCGACGCCCAGCGCAGCCATCCCGAAGCGGCCACCCGCTTCGCGGTGGGCGGCACGAGCTTCGTGCTCAGCATCGTCCTCGTCATCGCCTTCCTGGCCGGTGGGGGCCCCACGGGCTGAGTCATACTGAGCGCATGAAGGCCCGCCTCCACCTCTCTCTCTGCGGCGTCCTCGCGGTCGCCGCTCTGGCGCTGGTGCCCTCCACGGCGTTGGGCCAGACGACCGATACGAACGCCCCGGGGGCTGGGACGCCCCCGGCCAACCAGTACGAGATCCCGCTGCAGGCCGGCCGCAAGGACGCGGCGCCTCCGAACGCGGGCCAGAACCCCCACTCAGGGTCGCTCTACCGCTCCGACAACAACTTCGGCTCCTCCTCCTTCGTCCCCGGTGACCCGGGTGGAGGCGGCGGCGACGGAGGTGCCGGCGGTGCCGGCGGCACCGGCGACAATCCGTCGGGCTCCGGCTCAGGCTCGGGCTCGGGTTCGGGTTCCGGAACGGGCTCTGGCGACAGCTCAAGCGGAGGCGGCCTCGACACCGGGGCTCCCTCCGAGCTGGCGGCCTACACCACGCTTCCCCTGATCGTGATCCTGGGAGCCGTGATCGGCGTGGCGGGCGTCAGGATGCGTCGTCGCGCCGAGCTCTAGCTCGTAGAGCCCGAATCGTCCTGACTGACAGAGAGAATCTGGACTCTGGCCTCCTCACGAGACCAACAGAGCCAGACGCTGATCTTCCTCCCGGCCTGGAACGAGGGAGAGAGCATCGAGACGGTCCTCGCCGACGTTCAGGCGCAGTTGCCTGGAGCGACGATCCTGGTCATCGACGACGGCTCGCGTGACGACACGGTCCAAGTGGCCAACCAGGCGGGCGCGCACGTCGCGACCCTGCCTTTCCACATCGGCCTCGGAGCCGCGCTGCAGACCGGCTACCGGTATGCGCAGGAGAACGGCTTCCAGTACTTCGCCCACCTCGACTCCGACGGCCAGCACCCCCCGGACCAGCTCCGGCGCATTCTGGAGCCCACGTGGAGTGACAATGCCGACCTGGTCCTCGGCAGTCGTTTCACGCAGGAGGG
>DASTAI010000130.1:0-9311 GCA_035712865.1 Solirubrobacterales bacterium | reverse complement strand
GATCGGTGTCGCCGCCTAGGGGTCCCGTCGTCGCAGGCCGGCCCAAAGCTGGACCCGTGGAGGAGGCGAGCGCTCACCGCCCGGAAGGACCCGACGCCAGGGAGCGGATCCTCAGAGCCGCCACGGAGCTGATCGCCTCCGACGGCATCGACGAGGTGAGGATCGCCAGGGTTGCGACCCGGGCGCGCGCCTCGACCTCCCTGGTTCACCACTACTTCTCCACTCGCGAGGAGCTGCTGGCTCAGGCTCTGCTCGAATCGTTCGAGCTTGCGGCGGACGAGCGCTTCACCGCCGGCCCGGACTCGGCGGCGACCGCGACCGAGGCGCTGGCGATCGCCATCGAGGAGTGCCTGCCGACACCCGGGGAGGGCGAGCGGGAGTGGGTGCTCTGGGTCGAGCTCTGGCTGCGCGCCGCCCGCGAGCCGGAGCTGCGTCCGGTGGCGGGCCGGATGTACGAGAGCTACCGCGAGTGGGTGGCCAGAGTGATTCGCCGCGGCGTCGACAGCGGCGAGTTCCGCCAGGTCGACGTGGATCGAGTGGCCGATCTGGCGATGGCCCTCTTCGACGGGCTGGGGGTCCGATCGCTGATCAGGGATCCGGGAATGAGCCTGGAACATGCCCGCGAGCTGGCGGCAGCGCTACTGGCTGCCGAACTCGGAGTCGAGGCCGAGGCGCTGGCGGGCTGAGCGCGACGGATCAGGGGACCGCGGTGCTCTCGGCGATCGCGCCGGCGCCGCCCGCACGCGCGCTGACTCCCTCCTCGCGCGTCAGCCGGTGGGCGAGATAGACGGGGATGATCGAGAGCAGGACGACGATCACGGCGACCACGTTCACGATCGGCAGCTGGGCCGGCCTGAACAGGTTGCTGAAGATCCAGATCGGCAGGGTCTGTTCGCCCGCGCCGATGGTGAAGTTGGTGACGATGATCTCGTCGAAGGAGAGAGCGAAGGCGAGCAACCCTCCTGCCACCAGCGCGGTCTGGATGCTGGGGAGCGTCACGAACCTGAGCGTTTGCCAGGTGTGGGCCCCGAGATCGGCTGAGGCCTCTTCGAGATTGCCGGAGACCCTCCGCAGCCTCGCGATCACGTTGTTGTAGACGACGACGATGCAGAACGTCGCGTGCCCGGCGATCACCGTCAGCAGGCTGAGCGGAATGCCGAGGACCTGCGTGAAGGTGTTGCTGAGCGCGACTCCGGTGACGACCCCGGGCAGGGCGATCGGCAGGACGACCAGAAACGAGATCGTCTCGCGGCCGAAGAACCGGAAGCGCGCCACAGCGAACGAGGCGAGGCTGCCGAGCAGCAGAGCGATTGCGGTTGCCACGGCCCCGACCCTGACCGATGTCCACAGCGCATCGCGCGCGCCCTGATTGTCGATCGCCTCGCCGAACCACTTGGTCGTCAAGTCCGGTGGCGGCCAGGCGAGGGAATTGCCGCCGTTGAACGCATAGATCGCGATCACGATCAGCGGGATGTAGATGAACGCGAGCGTGACCCCCACGCCGAGGCGAAGCAGGTTCCTGGTGGCGGCCGAGAGCGTCATAGATGCTCGAAGGCCCCCAGCCGCCTGGCGATCGCCAGGTAGATGATCATCACGATGATCGGAACGACCGCGAAGGCAGACGCGAGCGGCAGGTTGTTGGTGTGCTGCGCGAAGATGACATTCCCGATGAACTGTGTGTCGGGCGAGACGAGGGTGGGGGTGATGTAGTCGCCGAGGGTCAGCGAGAAGGTGAAGATCGAGCCGGCGACGACGGCGGGGAAAGCGAGCGGGAAGACCACGCTGCGGAAGGTCCGCCAGGGGTTCGCGCCGAGGTCCTCCGAGGCCGAGATCATCGAGTTCGGGATCCGCTCGAGGCCCGCGTAGATCGGCAGGATCATGTACGGCAGCCAGAGGTAGCTCTCCACGAGCCAGACGGCGGTGGAGCCGTACCCGGGGCCACTGAGGCCGAACGGGTTGAGCGCCCAGTCGATGAACCCGCCCGTCGCGAGCATCGACTGCCAGGCGTAGACCTTGACCAGGTAGAACGACCAGAGCGGCATCAGAATCGCCACCACCAGAAGACCCTTCGTACGCGGGCTCGCGAGCTTCGCCATGTAGAAGGCGACCGGGAAGGCGAGCAGGGCGTCCGTCACCGTCGCCGCCGCCGCGATCCCGACCGTCCGGAGCGTCACGTCGGTGTAGACGGACTGTTGGAAGAGCTCCTTGTAGTTGTCGAAGGTGAAGCCCTTGACCAGCTCGCCGCTGACTGCGTTCACCGACCAGAAGGAGGCGATCAGGAGGACGGCCAGCGACCCGAGATACCCGATCACCAGCCAGGCGATCGGGCCACTGAGCAGCGCCCCGATCTGCAGGCGGGGGTGGCCGTGGAAGAGGTCGGCGAGCCTGCGGCCCACCGACCTCTTCTCGGCGCCGGCGCTTACGCCGGCGGCTTCCACAGCCGTCGAATCATGAGGTGATCTCGCTCGGGAGCATCACCCCTTGATCTCGGTCCAGGCCGAGACCCAGTCGTTGTAGTCCTTGCAGACGTTCCCGCGGTCGTCGCCGCAGTCCGCGAGCGGTGTCTGCCAGTAGTAGACCCGGTTCCAGAACGCCGGATCCGCCGCGTGGTAGTTGTCGCAGAACTTCGGATCCGGAGGGAGACCCAGCGCCTTATCGGCCGCCGAGATCTCGTTCGCCTCACATGCCTTGCTCTGCGCGGGCGCCTCACCGAACCACTGCATCACCTGCGCCTGCACTGACGGGCTGGTGATGTAGTCCATCCACTTGTACATGCAGTTCGGATGAGCCGCGTTCTTCGCGATCATCCAGGTGTCAGACCAGCCCGTGGCACCCTCGGTCGGGACGAATCCGGTGTCAGCCCCGGGGGCCTTGACCGGCTGGTTGTCGGCCAGCAACGTGAAGTACTGGTACTGCCACGTCGTGCCGACCTGGTCGTCACCGCTGGTGAACAGGTTGATCTGCTTCAGGTAGCTGGACCAGTAGTCCCCGACGAACGGATGCTGCTGCTTGAGCAGATCCACTGCCGCGTTGAACTGGTCGTCGTTCAGCTCGTACGGGCTCTCGATCCCGAGATCCGGCCGATGGGCCTTCAGGTAGACAGCCGCGTCAGCGATGTAGATCGGGTCGTCATAGACGCTGATGTGGCCGCTGTACTTCTTCGCCTGGTTCGGATCGAGGATCACCGACCACGACGTCGGATCGGGCTTGACGTCGTTCGTGTTCCACATGAGCAGGTTCGCTCCTCGTCCGTGCGGGATTCCGTAGTGCACCCCGTCGAACGTGTTGTACGGCTGGTCCTTCAGATCCGGGAATATCGTCTTGTAGTTCGGGACGAGATCCACGTTGACCGGAGCGACATCGCCGCCTTCCACCAGGCGAGCGGTGGCGTTCCCGGAAGCCGAGACACCGTCGTACTGACCCGTGCGCATCAGGTCGACCATCTGGTCCGAGGTGTCACCGATCTTGACGTTCGTCTGACACCCCGTCTCCTGCTCGAACGGCGTCACCCAGTCGACGCCCTTGGTGACGGATCCGTCCTCGCAATAGCTGGCCCAGCAGATGATGTTGAGCTGCCCTTCGCCGGCTCCGACGGACTTGAGCGCCTCGCCGTTGTCGCCACTGCTGTTGTCATCCCCGCCACCGCAGCCCGCTATCACCAACGCGGTTGCCACAAGCCCCGCGACGATCGCCGCGGGCACCCAGGCGGGGTGAGCTCTGAATCTGCTCACTTTCCTTTCTCCTCTCCCTCTACGGCGACGGTCTGATCCGTTCGCCATCCGATTTTGATCTTCCGGCCGCGCTGCTCCTGGACCTCGGCTGAGGTTGTCTCCAGGTTCTGGCGGACGACTTGAAGCTCCCCGCCCGCTTCGAGGTCGACGAGGTAGCGGGTGATCATGCCCGCGTACGAGACGTCCCTGATCGTCCCTCCCTCGACGTGCAGCCCACTCGGGGCCTCGCCGTTCTCGACGATGAAGATCTTCTCGGGCCGGACGGTGAATCGCCTGCCCTCCCGCTCGAGCAGGTTGGAAACGCCGACGAAGCCCGCCACGAAGGCGTTGTCCGGCCGCTCGTAGATCTCGGTGGGGGCGCCGACCTGCTCGATGCGGCCGTCGTTGAAGACCGCGATCCGGTCGGACATCGTCAGGGCCTCCTCCTGGTCGTGGGTCACGTAGATGAACGTGATCCCGACCTCGCTCTGGATTGTGTTGAGTTCGACCTGCATCTGCACCCGCAGCTTCAGGTCGAGTGCGCCCAGTGGCTCGTCGAGGAGGAGCACCCTCGGCTCGTTGACGATCGCCCGCGCCAGCGCGACCCGCTGCTGCTGACCGCCGGAGAGCTGGCTCGGCTTGCGCGACTCGTAGCCGGCGAGCCTCACGGTGGCGAGCGCGTCGGAGGCCCGTCGGCGACGCTCGTCCTTGCCGACACCCTTGACTCGCAGTCCGTATTCGACGTTCTCGCCCACGGTCATGTGGGGGAAGAGGGCGTAGTCCTGGAAGACGGTGTTGACGGAGCGGTCGTAGGGAGGCGTGCCCGTCACGTCCCGGCCTGCCAGCTCGACACGCCCGGAGTCGGGTTCTTCGAAGCCGGCGATCATCCGCAGGGTCGTGGTCTTGCCCGAGCCCGACGGGCCCAGGAGCGTGAAGAACTCGCCGCGCTTCACCTCGAGATCGAGGGATTCGACTGCGACGACGTCCCCGTAGTGCTTGCTGACTCCGACCAGGCGGACGTCCGCGGCGTCCGCGTCCGGTCCCGGGCCGGGCTCGACCTCACTGGTTGCGGGCATCGCGGCTACCGCGAGCTCCTTCTCCTCGAGCGATCAGGGCGTCGGATGTGCGCACCGTATAACGCCGATCGGTGCGATCCTAGGTATATCCGAGCCTAACCCTGCCTGGCTAGGCCGGGGTGGCCAATCTTTCCCGGGAAGCTTGTACTTCCCGGTTTCGACGGTTAGGCCTAGAAGCCGGGGTAGTACTTGGCCGTGAAGCCGGCCATCGCGCGCTTCTTCTTCCGCCAGCGCGGGCCCGAGCCCTGGTTCCAGCGGTCCCCGCCCGACGAGGTGTCGAAGCGCTTGCCCGCGATCACCATGTAGGCGTGGCTCGCGTTGCCGTAGACGGTGATCCAACGGCCCTTCCCCGGCAGGCCCCAGCTCGAGGCCAGGCCGCCGGAGGTCATCGGGCTCGCCAGCAGACCGGCGGCGTGCAGGACATAGCTGACGGCGCCTGAGCAGTCGTAACCCGAGGCCGTGAAGCTCCTGTGGCCGCCGCCCCAGACATAGGGGAACGTGTGAATCGCGTTGGCTGCGGCGATCGCCGTCTGGTTCTGGGGCGGGGCGTCCGCCGGAGCGACGGCTGTGCCGTCCTTGCGGATCTTCGCGCGGCCCGGAGGGCCGACCGGAGCCGGCGTGGTGGTCGGAGTCGTGGTGGTCGTGCCGCCGGGCGGCCCGGACCCGCCGGTCTGCGCGGCCGCCGGTACGGCGAGCGCGAACACGCACAGAGTGGTGACCCCAGCCAGTGCGAGGCGACGGTTGCGGCTAAGTGTCTGTCGCATCCAACAGTTCTCCTTTGCGGGCCTGCGGGGTTAGCTGACGGGCTAGCGCTAAAGGAGCCTGCGCCCCCACTCTCTTCGGTGGGTTCGCCCCAGTATTTGGTTCCCCCGCTCCCAACACCCGGTGGTGATGGGACTCGGCGTAACTGGCGCGGGACCTTACCAAACGTGAAAGAACGTTTGCAATCGATAACCGTCGATTAGTGCTTACCCGCACGATCTTGGGATTCGACGCCCTTGGCGACCCCCCTTCCGGCTCGCTCCGGGGCCGCCGAAGGAAACCCCAAGCGGCGACGCGGCCCGGGGAGAAGGAACGGGCCGCGCCGCGCGCTGGGGATGGGGAGGAGAGGCCTAGAGGCCCGGGGAGAAGCGGGTGGAATAGCCGCCGGCTTCGCGCAGGCTCGTTCGCCAGCGCGGGCCGCTGCCCTGGCTGAGCGAATCGCCGGCCTGCGAGGTGTCGAAGCGGAGTCCCGCGACGATCATGTAGGCATGGCTCGGGCTGCCGAAGACGGTGATCCACTGCCCGGTGCCCGGCGCTCCCCAGCGGGTGCCGAGCGTGCCCGAGGTCATCGGACGGCGCAGCAGGCCCGCCGCGTGCAGCACGTAGCTGACCGCGCCGGAGCAGTCGTAGCCGCGGGACTTCCACTTGGCGTGGCCGCCGCCCCAGACGTAGGGCTTGGTGCGGATCCGATTGGCGGCGTTGATCGCCTTGCGGACCGGCCGCGGAGCGCCCGCGGGCGCCGTCGCCGAACCGTCGGGGTTGAGCACCGCCGTCGTTCCCGCCGGAGCCGGAGTCGTGGTGGTGGTCGTGCCACCGGGTGGTGCCGCTCCGCCGGTCTGTGCCATTGCCGGCACGGCGCCGACGAGCGAGGCGACCAGCAGCACCCCTGCCAGTCCCACCTTCCTGCCTGTGCTGTGTGTTTCAGACCGCAAACCGTTCTCCTTCGTCGGCCTACGGGGTTAGCTGACGGGCTGGCGCTCAAGGAGCCTGCGCTTCCACCCCTGGGTGGATTCGCCCCAACTGCTTTGGTTCCCCCGCTCTCGCCCCGCACTGGTGGGGACGAGATTCGGCGTCTGGTCGGCGCCAAACCTAGCAGACGATGCGGAGCTGTGAGCAGGTGCTCACAGAGTTCCCGGAACGTGCGGCCGGGGCGCTACAGGCCCAGCCAGTGCCGGACGGCGAATCCGTTCCCGGTGCGCAGCGTGTAGCGCCAGCGCGGCCCGCGCCCCTGGTCGATCCACTCGCCCCGCGGCGAGGTGTCGTAGCGCAGGCCCGCGATCACCATGTAGGTGTGGGTTCGGTTGGCGTAGACCGTGATCCAGCTGCCGGGCCCCGACGAGCCCCAGAAGGCGAGCTGTCCGGAGACGAGCGGCGACGACAGCACTCCCGCCGCGTGCAGCACGTAGCTGACCGCGCCAGAGCAGTCGTAGCCCTTCGACCTGAAGCTGCGGTGTCCGCCGCCCCAGACATAGGTCCTGCGGTGAATCTTGTTCGCGGCCTTGATCGCGCGGACCACGGCACCGGGGGCGCCGGCCGGGACGCTTGCCTTGCCGCCGGGGAGGATCCTCGCCAGGCTCGGGTCGATCGCCAGGGGCGGCTCGCCGACTGGGGCGCCCGGTACGGGCGTCGTGGTGGTCGTCTCGGTCGTGGTTCCGGTTTGACCGGCGGCCGGGCTGGCCGCGATCAGAGCGCCCGCGAAGAGCGCTCCCGCCAGCGCGAGCCGACGGCGTTGGCGAGATCGTCGAGACAGGTGAATCCCTCCTCCGGTTCCTTCCCCATCGGACGGAACTGGGCTCCTGCTTGAGCGGAAGACCGTATCAGAGCAGGGGTTTTGTATGAACGGGTGTTAACAACCGTCCCGCCGGACGAGTGGGATAGGTTGGCTTCGTGGAACTCGCCGGGAAGAGGATGCTGCTCAGCGGGGCCACCGGAGGGCTCGGCCGAGCCATCGCGGTGGACCTTGCCGTCCGGGGGGCGTCCCTGGTCCTCAGCTCTCGCAAGGCCGAGGAGCTCCAGCGCCTGGCGGAGTCCCTTCCGGGAGACGCAAGCCGGCACGTGCCGGTGGTCGCGGACCTGGCGGAGGCCGGAGCCGCGGAGGACCTGATCGAGCGAGCCGGCGAGCTCGACGGCCTGGTCGCGAATGCCGCCCTACCCGCCAGTGGCCGGCTGGAGAACTTCAGCTCGGAGGAGGTGCAGCGGGCACTGCGCGTCAACCTCGAGTCGCCGATCCTGTTCGCCAGAGCACTCGGGCCCAGGCTCGAGGCGAAGCGGCAGGGTCACATGGTCTTCATCGCCTCGCTCTCGGGGAAGGTGGGATCGCCGCGGTCCTCCCTCTACAGCGCCACCAAGTTCGGGCTCCGCGGCTTCGCCTTCGGCCTGCGGGAGGATCTCCACCCCCACGGGGTCGGAGTCTCGGTCGTCTCGCCGGGGTTCGTCCGGGAGGCGGGGATGTTTCACGACGCGGAGGCGAAACCGCCGCCTGGGCTCGGCACCACGACGCCGAAGAAGGTTGCCGAGGCCGTCGTGCGGGCGATCCGCGAGGATCGCAACGAGATCACGGTGGCGCCGGTCCGGCAGCGACTGGTGGCCGAGTTCGGCTATCGGCACCCGGAGATCGCGGCTCGCATCCAGCGCGTCGCAGGCGCGGAGAAGATCGCCGACGATGTCGCGGCGGGTCAGACCGACAAGCGTTAGGATCCTGCGCGCGTCAAGGATCGACGCACCGGCGCGGCGAGGGACGCGCGGCAAGGACTGAGAGGAGAGGCAGATGCGGAAGCTGGTGCTGCTTTTGGTGATCGCCGGATCGCTGCTCGTCGTCCCTGCGGCGCACGCGGCCATCTCAGATGCGCTGGGGATCCCCTGCACCGTGGCGAGTGACGGGGTGCGCGAGTGCGGGAGCAGTGCGCCTCGCAGCACCGCCGGGTCCTGGGACGGCACCCCGATCGACGTCAACATCGCCTTTCCGCCCGCCCCACCGAGCGGCACCGACGGCGACTATCCGCTGATCATCGTCGGGCACGGGTACGGCGGCAGCAAGATCGGCTTCGGCGCCGCGGATTCGACTGCCGGACTTCGCCACTTCACCAGCCAGGGCTACGCCGTCTTCAGCATGACCGATCGCGGCTTCCACGAGTCCTGCGGCTCCAATGCCTCGATCACCGCCGGCGGCTCCGCCTGCGACAACGGCTACATCCATCTGATGGACGACCGCTACGAGGTCCGTGACGCTCAGTTCCTCGTCGGCGAGCTCGCGGACGAAGGCCTCGCCGACGGCCAGAGGATCGGCGCGACGGGCGGCTCCTACGGCGGCGGTCTCTCGCTCCAGCTGGCGACGCTCAAGGACCGGGTGATGATGCCCGACGGCACCCTGGTCCCCTGGACCAGCCCGGTCGATCACCTCCCGATGCGAATCGCGGGGGCGACTCCCAATATCCCGTGGAGCGACCTCGCCTATTCGCTCACCCCGAACGGCCGCAAGCTCGACTACGTGGCCGACCCGGCCTACACCGGGAGGATGGGGATCGAGAAGGAGTCGTTCAACAACGGGCTCTACGCCGTCGTCACGCTGGGCGCCGGGAAGTACTGCGCCCAGTCTCCCTTCCCGTCGCCGTGCACGGACTTCGGCGCCGACGTGACGGCGTGGAAGGCGCGAATCGAGCAGGGTGAGCCGTACGACGGCGATCCCAGCACTCAGGCGGTGCTGGCCGAGATCCAGGCACACCACTCGGCCTACTACATCGACCATTCCGAGCCGCCCGCTCCG
>DASTAI010000129.1:0-2619 GCA_035712865.1 Solirubrobacterales bacterium | reverse complement strand
TGGGAGTGGCAGCGCGCGCGCCGTGATCGACGAGCTCGATCACATCGACGAGTACCTGGCCGCCTGCCAGCTCGGGATCACCATGGCCTCGATCGGGATCGGCTTCCTCGGCGAGCCCGCCGTGGCCAAGCTGATCGAACCGATCTTCGGCGGGTTCTCCCACGGCGTGGCCGTCGCGATCTCGGTGGCGATCGCCTACGGCCTGGTCACGATCCTCCACGTGGTCGTGGGCGAGCAGGCCCCGAAGTACTTCGCGATCGCGCGCCCCGAGCGCAGTGCCCAGTCGGTCTCGGGCCCGCTGCGTTGGTTCCGCAGGATCACGGCGCCGTTCACCGTGGCGCTCACCTGGATGTCGAACGGGTTGGTCCGGCTGTTCGGCGTCCGCCCGGAGGACATCGGCGAGGAGGAACCGAGCTCCGAGGACCTCCAGCTCCTCATCGCCAGCTCCGCAACAGGCGGCAAGCTCGATCCCGGCGAGGCGACGATGCTTGGCGGCGTCTTCCACCTGCACGAGCAGGAGGCGCGCGAGGTGATGACGCCGATCCCCGCCGTCGTCACGGTCGATGCGTCCGCGACCGTCTCGCAGGCGCTCAATCTCTGCATCTCCTCCGGGCACAACCGCCTCGTCGTCGTCGACGACGGCAACGCCGACCGGGTTCGAGGGATCGTGCACGCGCTCAGGCTCGTGCGACTGCTGATGACGGAGGGTCCCCACGCGGAGATCGAGTCGGTCATCCGCGATGCGCTGATCGTCCCTGAGACCAAGCCGCTCGACGATCTCCTGACCGAGCTTCAGCGGCAGCGCTCGTCGATGGGTGTGGTGGTGGACGAATACGGGCGGACCGTCGGCATCGTCACCGTTGAGGACATTCTCGAGGAGGTGGTGGGGGAGATCGAGGACGAGACCGATCCGCTTGCGGGATCGCTGCGGCAGCTCTCCAATGGGGACTGGTACGTGCGCGGCCACGTCTCGCTGGGCGATCTCGCAGACCGAGGAATCAAGCTGCCGGTCGACACGGACGCCTACAACTCGGTCGGCGGCTACGTCTTCGGAGAGCTCGGACGGCTGCCGAAGCGCGGCGATCTGATCACGGCGGACGGCTACGAGATCCGCGTCGAGTCGGTCCGGGAGAATCGGATCGAGGCGGTTCGGATCCACCCGCAATCCGCATAAGGCAGCGGTTGCAGGGACTTTTCCTTCCGTCCGTACACGGCTCTACGTTGCCCCTTGATCCGAGGGTGCACCGCAGCCGCAGCCGAGGTGCATCCGACCAATGGTGGGTCCTGAGGAGGCCACATGTGGGTCGTCCGGCTCAGCGATAAGCAGCTCGAGGTTGTCAGGGCGGTGCTCCGCTCTGAGGAGCACCGGGGACCCGCTCTGGACGGCGCGCTCGAGGCACTCGACCTCGCCCGGTGGGATGACCTGCCCGAAGCCCAGCTGCCGTGGTGTGAGATCGAGGCCGAGGCCACCAAGCAGGGCGTCTCGGAAGCGGATGTGATCTGGGATCGTTCCGGGCGCCATGAGGAGCCCGCCGTGCCGCCCATCGCGACCAAGTCGCGGGTCAAGCGCAAGGGCAAGCAGGCGGCGTAGCGCGAGGCCCCGGCTCGCCGCGGGGCTGCTCGCCATCGCTGTGCTGGCCGCCGCCGGCTGCGGGGACGGCGACGGGGACTCCTCTCCGTCGGCGAACCGGTTCGACGGCGCCAGGGCCATGTCGCTGATCCGGGCGCAGGTCGCCGTGGGCCAGCGGCCGGCGGGATCTCCACAGCTCCGCAACCTCGCGGTGACCCTCCGGGACACGATGGGCTCGGTGCCCGGATCTCCGTTGGAGGACGTGCACTTCGAGCGGTTTCCGAGCACGGGGCCGCAGCAGGGCCTGCGGAACATCGTCGGCGTCCTCCCGGGGCGTATGCCCCCGATCCTGATCGGCGCGCACTACGACACCGAGTGGCATCCCATGGGATTCGTCGGGGCCAACGACAGTGCCGCCGGAACGGCGGCGGTCCTCGAGCTCGCGCGTTCGCTTCCACATGAGCTGCCGGAGAACCACCGCGAGATCGACTTCGTCCTCTTCGACGGCGAGGAGGACCCGCCCGGATGCTCGGACCGGGACTTCCAGTTCTGCGCCCTCCGCGGATCGCGTGCGTACGCCGCCGCGCATCCCGGACAGACCGGGGACATGATCCTGCTCGACTACATCGCCAACCGCGGAGCGCAGATCCGGCGTGAGGCCAATTCGAACATCGCCCTCTGGGAGAAGCTTCGCGAGGCGGCTGCGGAGGTCGGTGCCGCCGACGTCTTCCCGCCCGGAGTCCAGGGTGGGGTGATCGATGACCACTACCCCTTTCTCGAGCAGGGCGTGCCCTCGATTGACCTGATCGACTTCAGCTACCCATACGCGGACACCCTCGAGGACACGGTCGACAAGCTCGATCCGGCGGTACTCGACAAGGTGGGCGAGAGCGTCGCCCAGCTCGCCATCGACCTCAACGGCTAGTCGTAGTCGTAGAAGCCGGCGCCCGCCTTGCGTCCCAGCTTGCCCTCGTCCACCAGAGCGATCAGGCGCCCAGGCGGCCGGTGATGACCCTCGCCGCTGTCCGCGTACAGCGCCTCCCCGATCG
>DASTAI010000128.1:0-5847 GCA_035712865.1 Solirubrobacterales bacterium | reverse complement strand
ATCGTGCCGGTGTTCGCGTTACCGGAGGCATCTGCGGTCGTGCCGCCGTTCCCTTCGCTGAACCCCCACGCCCCGACCAGGCCTGAGTTCGGGGGTGGGGGCGGGGGCGGCTGATCGGCGGCGCCGACCGTGACCATCTTGGCGACCGAAGGGACGCCGTTTGCGTCGGTGATGAAGAGCATGTACACGCCGGGTGGGGCGATGTCCGCGTTCGCGGGCGCGGTCGCCGTGAGCGCGCCGGCGCCGGCGCTGAAGGACAGCGGCACGTAGCGCTGCTCCATGTTGACCGAGTGCGTGACGGCGCCGAGGCGGACGAGTCCGACCTTGCGGATGGAGGCCGCATCCGGGGTGTCAATCTGGAAGTTGGTGCCGTGCTGGACCGCGGAGGGCGCTCCGGCGATTCCGGGGCGGGGCGCGAGCGAACCATCCGGGTTGTAGAGATAAGGCGGTGAGAAGACTTGTGCGTTCTTCTCCAGGTAGCCGACCTGATCGCACTCGCCGCAGATGCCCCCGCCGCCGGACAGCACGCGCCCGTCGGGAAGCAACAGCGCGGTCGAGTGGTACTGGCGCGTCGCCTGTTCGGACGCCAGCGTCCTCCAGGTGCCAGTCGCCGGATCCCAGAGCTCGGCCGCATAGACGCCGTTGTTGAGGTCGACGAGCGACGCGCCGGAGGAGTTGCCGCCGGTGGCCAGGACCGTGCCGTCGGCCAGAACGGTGAGGTTGTGCTGACGGCGCCCGTTCGCCATGGGCGAGGTGGCAGTGACCTGCGGCGTTGCGCCGTTGATGTTCACAACCCTGGCGTCCGCACTCGACGAACCGCCGCCGGCGATGAGGATCTTGCCGACGTCGAAGATCGCGTGGCCGCCGTAGCTGCGATCGATCGAGTCGCGCTGACCGAAGGTCTGCCAGGAACCCGTGCCGCTGGTATCGAGCGAACGCATCGTCTGGTCGGGCCCGGAGTAGAACGCCCGTCCGTTCGGTGCGACGTCCATCCATGGATACAGGGGAAGGTTGAGCGAGGCTCCGCTCAGCGACCTCAGGGTCCCGCCTGTCGTGCGAACCTCGGGGATGTCGGGGCCGCCCTCGGTGATCAGCATCTCACCATTGCGCAGGGGGGTGACCGTCGGATACCAGCGGCCCGCGGCCATGTTCGGGCCCAGGCTCCAGGTGTTCGTCTGGTAGTTGAACAGGTGGGTCTGAACGATCCCGTCCAGCGCGGCGTTCTTGTTCCCGCCGGCCACGAAGATCTGTCCGTCGGCCAGGTGGGCGAAACCGCTGCAGAAGATGTTGAAGCCGGTGTTGACGTTCACCGGCGTCTGAGTCCCGGTGGCGGGATCCCACACCGTCGCTCGCGTGTGGTCGTGCACCGGGAAGCTCTCGGTGGCCCCGTCGCCGACGGAGTCATACGCCAGCACCTTCCCGTTGGGAAGCAGGGCCGAATTGATGGCGACGACGGGCCAGTTGACCAATGGGCCCCAGCTGCCGACGTCGTGCTCGTTCCCCGCGACCGCCGCAGCTGCGGCTCGGACGTCGGCCCCGGTCGCGGTGGCGGTGCGCTTCGTCAGCTTCCGCTCCAGCGCCGGGGTGTGAACCACCGAGTCCTCCGCGATGTGCCCAGCGAGGGTGTCGATCGAAGGCTCGTGACCAAGCGAACTGGCGGGGCCGGCTACCGCGAGCCCCCAGATCACCAAAGCAAGGAGGAGGACGAGCTGCTTACGACGTGACGTAATGTCTCAAGCTACGCCCGCGCGACTCGCAAACTACCGGCGCCGCGCGAGATCGATACCAATTTCGTCCCCACCGACGCGCGCTACGCGTGCTGCCCGGCGTCGCGGCCGGCGCTGCGGATCAAGCGGCGCCAGTCGGTGGTGCGGAAGACGACGACGAGCGCGAGGGCGCCGAGGAGCAGTGTCCAGGCGGCGATGGCGATCTGCTGACCGACCGAGTAGGTGAGCACCGCTATCGGCCCCGGTCCGACCAGGGTCGCGACCAGCAGGGCCTGCTGCGCCCCGGCGCCACCGGGGGTCAGCGGCAGCAGGTTCGAAATCGTCTGGACGCTCATCACCAGCAGGACGTTCTCGAAGGAGCCGCCGACGTGGAAGGCCTCGAGGAAGAACCAGTAGGAGAAGAAGCGCATCATCCAGCCGAGCGCCTGCCAGGAGGCGACCGTGCGCAGGTAGAGCGTGGGCGTGGCGAGCACGATCGCGCCCTGCTTGATGCGGTTCCAGAACTGCTCGACTCGCCGGGAGAGCACCGCGAAGAGGATCACAACCAGGATCCCCAGCGCCGTGACCGTGAAGAGAAGCAGGCTGGGGTGCTGGGCCCAGAAGGCGATGTCGAAGGCGGGCAGGTCCGGCAGCTCGGGCGGCCTCGGCAGCAGGCCCTGGGTGAGCGCATAGATGAAGACCAGGATCCCCGCCGTCGTGTCGAAGACCGATCCCACGAAGAACGAGGAGACCACGGCCGTGTAGGTGGAGCGCGGGATCGAGCGCTTCGCCAGAAGGATCTTCACGGCGTCGCCCACCCGTGCCGGGACGATGCTGTTCATCCCGGCTCCCACCAGGTAGGCCGCGGAGATTCGCCAGAAGGGGACCGAACCGTCCGGATAGGCCGCCCGCAGGGTGTTCTGCCAGGCCCGGCTCCGCGCGAGCAAGTGGGCGAGATAGAAGAGCAGCGCGATCACCATCGACGGCCAAGCGATCTCGGAGAGGCGGTGGAAGAACTCCTCGGCGCCGTGTCGGAAGCTGTCGAAGCTCTGGCCGAGGTCGATCGCCAGCGACGGGGTCATCAAGCGTCTCCCCTGACCCGCTCCTTCTCGGCATTGAAGAGGGCGCCGATCAGGAACGCCAGGTTGCCGAGCCAGAGCCAGATCAGCAGGGAGATCAGGGCACCGAGGGTGCCGTACGTCTTGTCATAGGAGCCGAAGTGGGAGACGTAGGCCGTGAACAGCAGGGAGACCGCAAACCAGAGCGCGGTGCCGACTATCGCGCCGGGCAGCACCGAGACCAGGGAGCGATCACCGGGACGGGGAGTTCGCCGAGGGCCGAGCGCGTAGACGATCGCAAAGGCCGCGAGCAGTGCGGCGGCGCCGATCGGCCAGCGCATGTAGCCGACCAGGGTCGAGACGACGCCCGAGAAGCCGGCGGCATCCGCGATGCTGCCGAAGAGGGGCCCGGCCACCACCACCGCGAGGAACGCGATCAGGACCAGCACCGCGAGGAGCGCCGTGAGCCCGATCCGGACCCCGAGGTTGGGAAGGAAGTCCCTGCCTCGCTTTGCTCGATTGATCGATTCGAGACCGCGCATCGCCGCCCCGGTCGCGCCGGAGGCCGAATAGAAGGCGAGCAGGAGGCCGACGGCCAGCACCGCACCCGCGTCGCCGCGGCTCGAGAGGGAGTTGCGGAGCGCGCTGTCGATCGCGTCGACGGCGGGTCCGGGCGCCGCGTCCCGGAGGGTGTCGACGATGCTCTGATACGTGTCGGGATAGGTGCCGAGAAGGGTGAGCAGCGACACGACCACCAGCAGCGCCGGGAAGACGGAGAGGATTGAGTAGTACGTCATCGCCGCCGCACGGTCGGTCAGCTGGACCTCCCCGAACCGGCTGTAGATCGCCTTGGCGACGGCGATCCACTGGGCCCTACCAGATGGCATCGTGCGCCTCCATCACCCCGAGGGCGGACTCGACCGGCAGGCCGTTGAGTGACCCGGTGAAGGTGCCGAGCGGCGCCTCGTAATCCGATCTCGCCAACAGGGGAATGCCCTCGTGGTGGGTGCGCTGAGTCTCGGCGGAGAAGTTGAGACGCGACTCGTCCTCGAAGTGGATGGACTCGAGTCCCTGGAAGGACACCGGTCCGGGTTCGATCGGTTGACCCGCTACCCAGATGGTGCGCTCGCTCGATACCGGTGGGTCGTTGATCCCCGACACCAGGTTCCAGGCCACCTTGCGCCCATCGCGGGCGGTGCCCACGCCGGCCGACCATTCCCAGGACGTGTAGCGCTGGTGGTAGCCGGCTGAGTCGTCGGTCACCCCGTATCCCTCGAGCGGATTCGACCTGCGCCCGATCCGGACCTCACCCCGGACCGGCATTCCGGCCGCCTTTCGCGTCCAGGAGTAGCCGCCCTCCCCGTTCGGGCACATGGACTCGATCGGATACCCCTCGTCGAGCTCGAGGTCGAGCTCGATGGTGCCTGCGCGGACGCGGACCGAGTTCCCGCGCATGACGACGTCGCGTCGGCGACCCGGCAGGTCCCGCCGCGTGCGTTCCCAGAGCCGGGGGCGGCGCCGATCCCAGATTCCCCAGAACGTCATCGTCGCCGGCCCGACCTGGACGATGGCGGCGAACACGATCAAGTTGTCCGCGAAAGCGCCCACCCACCGCCACCGCTTGCGCCAGCGCCGCCCGAGCAGCAGGGGCATCGGGTCCGGGGGCACCGGGAGCGCCGGGCGATCCTCAGAAGCGCCGCGCCAGGGAAGCCTGGCGACCTCCTCCTGGAATCGCTCGGCCTTCAACCGAGCCGGCGGAGGATCTCGCCCGCTATCTGCTCCCCACGATCCTCCTGCAGGAAGTGGGCGGCCCCCTCGATCTTCACCTGCTCGCCGGCGGTGGGGATCGCGTCGGTGAACCTCTCACCCGCCTTGGGGAATGGGAAGACCGGGTCGCTGTCGGAAAAGGCAACCAATGCGGGCTTGTTCCAGCCTTCGAGGAACTCCCTGACGTGGTGCTGCTGAGCGGCCATCGGGTCATCCTCGGCGGTGGGCACGAGGAGAGGGAACTGAGCGGCGCCGGCCTTCGACTCGGCCGTCGGAAAAGGTGCCTCATAGCCGGCAAGCACATCGTCCGGTAATTCGCTCGTGGTGCCGCCCTGGATCACGAATCCGATCGGGAGATCGGGGTTCTTCTCGGCGAAGTCGCGCCAGGCCATGAACCCCTTCGAAACCCGCCCGGTGAAGAGCCCCGTGTTGAGGATCACCAGGCCCGCAACTGTCGCCCCGTTCTCGGCCGCCCAGGTGAGTCCCACTGGGCCGCCCCAGTCCTGGACCACGACGATCGCCTCGCTGAGGTCGAGCCCGCCGAGGACGGCGCCGATCAGCTCGGTGTGCTTCTCGAAGCTGTACCAGCCGCGATCAGTCGGCTTGTCGGAGCGGCCGAAGCCCGCCATGTCGGGGCAGATGACCCGGTGGCCCGCCTCGACCAGCGGCGGCACCATCTTGCGGTAGAGGTAGGCCCAGGTCGGCTCGCCGTGGAAGCAGACGATCGGCCGGTTGCCGTTGCCCTCGTCGACGTAGTGGAGTCGCAGGCCGTCGACCTCCGCGTAGTGAGGCTCGAAGTCGTATCCGGGAAGACTCTCGAAACGCTCATCGGGAGTGCGGAAGACGTCCATCGCCGCTGAGCATATGCGCCACAGGTGGCCGCTAACATGCCCGCCTCTCGTGGCGGCAGTCCAGTCCCCACCCATGCCTCCGCCGACGCACGATCCCTCCGACGAGGCGATGTGCCGACGCGCGCGCGAGCGCTTCACGGCCGACCGAAAGCGTGGCGGTCGCGTGCCCAGGCGCCGCCGTCGCCACGCCGCCCTCCCCAACCTGATCATCATCGGCGGGCTGAAGTGCGGGACGACCAGCATCCACCACTACCTCGGTCTCCATCCCGAGATCAACATGTCGAAGCCGAAGGAGCTCAACTTCTTCGTCGAGGAGCTCAACTGGGACCTCGGCCTCGACTGGTACGAGGGCCGTTTCGACTCCCGCTTCCCCGTCCGCGGCGAGTCCTCGCCTCACTACACGAACATGCCGTACTTCGAGGGGGTACCGGAGCGCATCCACCGCCACGTCCCGGAGGCCAAGCT
>DASTAI010000127.1:0-2973 GCA_035712865.1 Solirubrobacterales bacterium | reverse complement strand
GCAGGATTACCGGCAGAAGCTCGCGGCCCTCGACCCGATCGACGCGCTTCCGGCCGTCGAGGGACCGATCCTCGTCCAGCTGGCGAAGGAGGACTTCTACGTCCCCGCCGTGCAGATCGAGACCTGGCGGCAGGCGATGCGCGGCAAGGGAGAGGTCAAGACCTACGCCACGAGCCACGGAATGGAGGCGCCCCAGGTGCTCACCGATCGGGAGGAGTTCCTCCGGAAGACGCTCGGCCTGCCGAAGTGATGGCGGCGCTCAGTGCTCGCGTCGCCAGACGGTGATCGGGATGCTTCCGTCGAGGCGGGCCGGAACGCGGTAGCTCAGGACGTCGCCCTGGAGCTCGAAGGGGCTGACCCGCTTGTGCCCTCTCCAGTTGGGAAAGGTCGCGTCCTCGATGAGGAAGGCGAGCGTTCCTGCCGCCCAGTCGACCTCGAGTCTCCCGTGGTGGCAGCTCGTCCCGAGCATCGCGGCCCGGAACTCGGCGTCCGTTCCGAGCGCCTTGTCCGGCGACGCGAAGTTCGATCGCTCGGCCTTGAAGATCACCAGCGCGTATCGCCCTTGATCGTCGACCATCAGCAACCCATCGGGATGTTCGCCGTAGTCGCGAGCCCGCGTTCCGTCCGGCAGCAGCTTGTCCGCGGCCTCGAGGCGCCACGTCCCCGCGAGTGATGGGGATTCGCGGCGAAGCTCACCGTTGCGACACCCGACCGCCAGCACCGCCCAGAGAATGCACGCCACCACGCCCGGTTCCCGGGTCACAGCAGCGCTCCTCCGTCCACGTCGAGCACGGCTCCGGTGATGAAGGGATTGGTCATGGCCATGAGGTAGGCCTGAGCGATGTCACCCGGCGTCCCGACCCGGCGGACAGGCAGCTGCGCCGCAGCCCGCGTCAGGGTCTCGGTTCGCTGAGCGCTTCCCGCCGGCCCCCACAGGGACGTGTCGGTGATCCCCGGGCTCACGACGTTGACCCGGCGGGGAGCGAGCTCCTTGGCGAGATGCTTTCCCGACGCCTCGACGGCGGCGTTGACGCTTCCCTTGAGAAGGGTGCCGACGCCGTATTTCCGGGAGAGCTGGCCCGAGGTGAGCGTGATGGAGGCGTTGGCCGCCAGGAGCGGAAGCGCGAGCCGGATCACCCGGAGGGCCGCGAACAGCTTGACCTCGAACGACGAGCGCAGCACGTCCCCGGCGAGCTCGGACACCGGCGGGCTGCCCTGGGGCGCCGAGGCGGTGAAGACCAGGTGATCGATCCACTCGATCCGCGTGAGGGCCGCCGCCACCGAACCGTCGTCCCGGGCGTCCATGGAGATCCCTGTGACGCCCGGCGGGCCGCTCCCCGCCCTGCTCAGCCCGAAGACCCGTGCGCCACGGTGACCCGCCATCTCGGCGACCGCCCAGCCGAGTCCCGAGCTCCCTCCCACCACCACCACGCGACTTCCGTCGAGCTCCACCATGAGGACCTCCTGTAACCTGATAGTGAGGTTACAGACTGCCCCTGGAACGGGTAACCTGTCAATGGGGTGTTGCAGGAGACCCAAGGCGCTAATGTTCCGCCGATGCGAGCGAGCAAGGACGGGTCGAGCGAGGGCACGGAGCGCGACGGCTTCCGCTTTCGCGGAGGTCACCCCGCGCTCGATCTGACCGCCACGCTGCAGGGACGGCTCAAGGACACCCCGCGCGAGCTGCTGGAGAACCCGGAGGACCTCGTTCGCTGGCTGGTCGCCGCTGGCCTCGCCTCGCCTGGGGTCGCCTGCGACCTGGATGCAGTCCGCACCGCGCGCGAGCTCCGAGAGTCGATTCACCAGCTCGCACACGCGCGCCTCTCGGGGGCAAGGCTTCCGGACCGGGCCCGACGGGTCGTGAATCAGGTGGCCCGGCGGGGCGGCGCCGCCATGCAGTTGACCGCCGAGGGGGAGGCCCGGCTCGCCGGCGATTCACTCCAGCGGCTGGCCTTCGTCGCCAACGAGGCGATTGCCCTCCTCGGGGGAACGGCGCGCGACCGTATCCGCAAGTGCGAGAACGAGGGCTGCGCGGTGCTCTTCGTGGACACGTCGCGCTCGGGGGTGCGGCGGTGGTGCTCGATGGCCGCGTGCGGGAACCGGAACAAGGTCGCGGAGTTCAGGCGGCGCCGCACCTGACCGACCGAGCCCGGGAGCGGTGGACGGTCAGCGCCCGCCGCCGCCGGCGCCGCGGGCTGCGGCGTCGCCGAGCGCACCCGGAAGCGCCGAGAGCGACGGGAGCGTTGCGACCGGGGTCACTCCCAGCTCGTCGCGAGCAGTGCCGAGGCGGTTGATCCAGTAGGTGGGGAAGCCGAACCATCCCGCACCTGCCGCGTCCCAGCCTCCATGGGCGACGAACGCGATGCGCTCCTTCGGCAGGCGGAACGCCTCCACCGCCAGCTGGTATGTCCGTGGATCGGACTTGTAGCTGCGAGCCGCATCGGTGCTCAGCGGCGCGTCCATCAGTCGGTCGAGGCCGGTCCGACGGGCGATGGCGCCGAGCATCCCCGGCGTGAAGTTGGAGAGGAAGGCCAGCTTCAGTCCGGCCCCCCGGAGCTCGGTCAGAACCGTGAGCGCCTCCGGCCAAGTCGGCAGCTGGACCAGGGACTCGAGGTACTCGCGCCGGACGGCCGCCGAGGGCGAGAGCTTCAGCGCCGCGGCAGCGAAGGCGAACGCGTCGGCGCTCACCGCCTCGAAGTCCCGGTACTGGCCGCCGAGCACGCGCAGCCACCCGTAGTCGAAGAGCCGGGTCCGCCAGAGCTCCTCGAACCTCGAGCCCTGCCCCGGAAACAGCCGCTCGGCGGTCGACGGCAGGGTGCGGAAGTCGAGCAGGGTGAAGGCGTCGAACGCCACGGCCCCGATGGGCAAGACCTGGCTGCTCCGGCTCGGCTCCGCGGCCCGGCCCGCGGCCGAGGCGACGGCTCCGACGCCGAGGCCGGCCACGGCGGCCAGACTCCCGACACCCTGCAGGAA
>DASTAI010000126.1:0-3580 GCA_035712865.1 Solirubrobacterales bacterium | reverse complement strand
GGCGAGGCTCTTCCCCGGGTCGGGCTCGATGTCGCCGACCAGCTCGGTCCTCTCGCCGTCGATCATCACCACGGTCCCAACCTCGGCGATATACGAACGGAGCCCCATCAGCTTGGCGTCCTCGACCACGGACCCCTCCCGCCGCCCGGACTTGACCACCACCTCGACGCCGGCCCGGTGGCAGGCCTCGAGCGCGCGGGCCTGCAGCAGCGAGAACTCGCCCTCGGAGTCGCGGAAGAGGGAGCCGTAGCGGCCGAGCAGCGTGCCGTCGAGGTCGGTGTAGACGCAGCGGAGAGGCAAGGCAGCGAACCGTACTCAGCAGATACCTCCGTTGGCTCGACCCGTCCGGTTACCGTTGGCCTGTGGCTGCGACCTGGAAGCTGGCCGACCGGACCCTCGACCTCGCCTCGCCCATCGGCGCGGGCATCGTCAATGTCACCGACGACTCGATGTTCGAAGGAGCGCGGAGCGGAACGCCCGACCGAGCGGTGGACGACGGGGTTCGCCTCGCGGAGGCCGGGTTCGAGATGCTCGACGTGGGTGCCGTGGCCGCACGCAGTGGCCCGCCCGTGCCGGCGAAGGAGGAGGCCGCGCGGCTGGTTCCCGCCGTCGAGGGGCTGGCCGAGCGGACCGAGCTGCCGCTCTCCGCAGACACGTTCTCCCCCGAGGTCGCGCGTCATGCCCTGCAGGCGGGAGCCGTGGCCGTCAACGACATCGCCGGCGGCTCGGAGGCGATGCTCGAACTTGCGGCCGACACCGGTTGCGGCCTGGTCGTCATGCAGATCGAGGGCGCGCCGCGGGAGGACCGCCCTGCGCCCAGCTACGACGACCCGGTCGACCACCTGAAGGCCTGGTTCACCGCGCGGCTCCAGGCCGCAACACAGCGCGGGGTCGACGAGGAGCAGATCGCCCTCGACCCCGGACTCGACTTCGATCTTTCCGTCGAGGACGACCTCGAGGTCCTCCGGCGACTGGGCGAGCTGAAGGAGCTCGGCCGCCCGCTGTACATCTCGCTCTCGCGCAAGGACTTCCTCGGTGCAGTGCTCGCCGGGTCGTGGGAGCAGCGGCTGCCCGCTCGCGACCGCGAGTGGGCCACCGCCGCTGCGGTGGCCCTGGCCGTCACGGCCGGCGCCGACGTCCTGCGCTTGCACGACGTGAGCGCCCTGCAGTCGATGCGGATCGCCGCCGCGATCGACTCGCCCAGAGGCGTCGAGGTTGTCTAGCCACCATCATCAAACGGGTGGCTCCTGGCGGAGCCCCCTCGCATCAACCGGGGGTGCCTGGGAGCCCGCACTCGGGCCCGCGCGGGATGACGGACGACTGGTCGCCGAGTCAGGTGAGCCGGCGACGATGGCGAAGCTCACGGGGCTCCCGGACGAGCTCGATCCGGGGCTCCGCGACGCCCTGCTGGGTGCCGGCATCGAGTCCCTCTACTCGCACCAGTCCGCCGCGTATGAGACCGCCAGGCGCTCGAACCTGATCCTCACCAGCGGCACAGCCTCGGGGAAGTCGCTCTCCTTCAACCTGCCGGTGCTGGACGGCATCGCAGCCGACCCGAAGCGCCGCGCGATCTACCTCTACCCGACCAAGGCGCTCGCCCAGGACCAGGCGCGCAAGCTCGGCGAGCTGCGGCCGCCCGGCCTCCGTGAGGCGATCTACGACGGCGACACGCCGCGCGAGGACCGCCCCTCGATCCGCCGCCGTGCCAATCTCGTCCTCACCAACCCGGACATGCTGAACGTCGGGGTGCTTCCCCACCACAAGCGGTGGGGCGACTTCCTAGCGAACCTCGGCTGGGTCGTCGTCGACGAGGCACACACCTACCGGGGCGTCTTCGGCTCCCACGTGGCCAACGTGCTGCGGCGGCTGCGGCGGGTCGCCCGCCTCTACGGCACCGGGCCGCGATTCATCCTCGCCTCCGCGACGATCGCGAATCCCGGCGAGCTGGCCGAGCGTCTCACCGGGCTGCCATTCGAGCTGCTCGACGACGACGGCGCACCCAGGGCGGGTCGAGAGATCGCGATGTGGAATCCACCGGTGATCGAGCACCGGACGATGACACGCCGCTCGCCTGTCTCCGAGGCCTCCGACCTGCTCGTCGAGCTGGTCTCGCGCGGCGTGCGGACGATCTGCTTCATGCGCAGCCGCCGCGGGATCGAGCTCATCAACCGCTTCGCCTCGGACGAGCTGGTTCGGCGCGGCCAGGGCGACATGGCCGATCGGATCGCGCCCTACCGCGCCGGCTACACGCCTCAGCAGCGCCGCGAGATCGAGTCCCAGCTCGCCTCCGGGGACCTGCTCGCCGTGGCCGCCACCGACGCCCTCGAGCTCGGCATCGACGTCGGCGAGCTCGACGCCGCGATCTGCGTGAACTTCCCAGGCACCGTCGCCAGCCTCCGGCAGATGTGGGGCCGCGCGGGACGCCGCCGCCGCGGGCTCGCCGTCTACGTCGCGGGCGAGGACGCCCTCGATCAGTTCTTCTGCCGCCACCCCGACGAGTTCCTCGAGCGACCGGTCGAGGCGGCCATCCTCGACCACCGCTCCCAGCAGATCCAGATGCAGCACCTGCTGGCCGCCGCCTACGAGGCACCGCTCGGCCCAGAGGACGACGAGATTCTCGGCGAGGGCTGGCGGGACCGGGCCGAGCGGATGGTGACGGCCGGCGAGCTCCGCCGCGGGCGCGGCGAGCGCTACCTGACCCGCACCGGCGACTTCGTGGCGGGCAGCATCGCGCTGCGCTCCTCGTCGGCCGACAGCGTGGCGGTGATCGATGCGAGCTCGGGCGAGATGCTCGGCAACGTCGAGGCCGAGCGCGCCTTCTCCACGGTCCACCCCGGAGCGGTCTACCTCCACCTCGGGTGCTCCTACCAGGTGACCGAGCTCGACATCGGCTCTCGCCGCGCGATCGTGAAGCCGTTCGAGGGCGACTACTACACCCAGGTGAAGAAGGAGACCGAGGTCTACATCGAGGGGACCGAGACGCAGCGCCCGGCGCTCGGCGTCGAGCTCAACTTCGGCACGGTCTCGGTCTCCGAGCAGGTGATCGCCTACCAGCGCAAGCGGCTCGGCGACAACAAGGTGATCGACATCGTCTCGCTCGACCTGCCCGAGCAGAACTTCGTCACGCAGGCGCTCTGGTACGTGATCGGCGACCGGATGGCGGCGGCCCTGCCGAGCGAGGTCCTGCTCGGCGCGCTGCACGCCTCCGAGCACGGTCAGATCGCCGTATTGCCGCTGATCGCGATGTGCGACCGCTGGGACATCGGCGGGCTGTCGACCAACATCCACTTCCAGACCGGGCAGCCGACGATCTTCATCTACGACGGCCACCCCGGCGGCGTGGGGATCACCCGGCGCGGCTACGAGGAGTTCGAGCGACTGGTCGGGGATGCCGACCGCCTGATCCGCGAGTGCCCCTGCGACGACGGCTGCCCCTCATGCGTGCAGAGCCCCAAGTGCGGCAACCTCAACGAGCACCTCCACAAGGGCGGCGCGCTCGAGCTGATGGGGATGATGCGCGCTTCGGCCACCCCGCAAGCCAGCTCAGGCTGAGCTCCGCACTGCTTCCAGCGCCTCCCCC
>DASTAI010000125.1:0-2182 GCA_035712865.1 Solirubrobacterales bacterium | reverse complement strand
CCGAGACGGCGGCCCAGATGCCGAGCGCCCGCCCCTGCTCTTCGCCCGGGAAGGCGTGGCTGACGATCGCGAGAGAGAGGGAGAGCATGGCGGCGCCACCGATCCCCTGGACCCCACGGGCGGCGACCAGCACCGCGTCGTCGTCGGCGAGGGCGGCGAGCACGGAGCCGGCGGCGAACACGGCCATCCCGATCAGGAAGACGGCCCGCCGCCCGTAGATGTCTCCGAGTCGTCCGGCGGTCACCACCAGGACGCTGATCACCAGCAGATAGCCGTTCAGGACCCACTGCACGTTGTCGGCCGAGGCGTGAAGCTCACGCTCGATCGTCGGCAGCGCAAGCGCCACCACCGTGGAGTCCAGCATCAGGATGAAGAGGCCGAGACAGGTGCCGAGGAGCACCCACCACTGCCGGTTGGACTCCGGGGGGCTCATGGCACCCGCGGAGCGTATGAGCCTCCGCGGCGGTAGGCCCTCTAGGGCGCGGGCAGCTCGAGCACCGCAACGGCCCTCCGGCAGCGGAAGAAGCGACCCGCCGGGACGTCCCTGCAGATCTCGACGACCTGCCCACGGCGATCGAAGAAGAGCAGGTCGAGGCGGAAGCGCATGCCGATGGTGTGCACGCTCCCGCAGCCCGGGATCAGCAGGCCGGCCCCGGCACGCCGCCGGGTGAGCAGGGCCAGGCCGAGCAGGCGGCTGAGCCAGGTGGTCGCGACGGGGATGTCGAACCCGAGAAACCGGCGCCACTCACAGTCGCGAAACCTGATCGGTGCGGCGTCCATGCCCAGATCGTCCATACCCGCATGAGCGTCTTCGAATCCATTTTCGACCCCCTGCCATCGCCTCCACCGGATAGGTTGCCCGGCGATGGAGTACGCGGCACAACCCGGGGATGTCGCCGTTGCGCGCTCGGACTCGAACTTCCTCCAGCGGGTCTTCCTCTGGATGTTCATCGGTCTCACCGTCACCGGGGGCGTCGCTGCCGCCATCGGCTCGAGCGACACCCTCCTCACCGACATCACCGAGTCCCCCGGGATCATCATCGCGGTGATCGTCGCGCAGCTCGCGATCGTCTTCGGGCTGAGCTTCGCGATCAACCGGATCTCGGTCGGGGTCGCGACCTTCCTCTTCCTCCTCTACTCCGCGACGGTCGGCGTCACCTTCGCCTTCATCTTCGAGCTCTACACGACCCAGTCGATCTTCACGGCGTTCCTGATCACCGCCGGGATGTTCGGCGCGCTCGCCGTCTGGGGCGCCGTCACGCACATCGACCTCACCAAGGTCGGCTCCATCGCCTTCATGGCCCTGATCGGGCTGATCCTGGCGACGATCGTGAACATCTTCTGGGCGAACGACACGCTCTACTGGATCACCACCTACGCCGGGGTGGCGATCTTCGCCGCGCTCACCGCGTACGACATTCAGAAGCTGACGAAGATCAACCGCGAGGGCATCTCGGGCGACCAGGCCGGACGGGCGGCGATCATGGGCGCCCTCGCCCTCTACCTCGACTTCATCAACCTCTTCCTCTTCCTGCTGCGCATCTTCGGCCAGCAGCGCTAGCCGGCCTGGCCGGATCGATAGCTTCACGGGTATGGCCGGATCCGGCGACCCACCGACGCTGTACGACTGGGCCGGCGGCCAGGAGGCCTTCGAGCGGCTGATCAACGCGTTCTACGACCGGGTCGAGGGTGACGAGCTGATCTCGCCTCTGTTTCCGGGAGGTGTCAGCCGCGAGCACCGCGAGCACGTGATCCTCTGGTGGATCGAGGTCTTCGGCGGGCCGGCTGAGTACACCCAGGAGCTTGGCGGCTACCACCGGATGGTCGCGAAGCACCGGGATCTCGCCATCACTCCGGAGCAGCGGCTCCGCTTTGCCACCCTGATGAGCATGGCCGCCGACGACGCCCGCCTACCGGTGGACCCCGAATTCCGCTCGGCCTTCATGGGTTACGTCGAGTGGGGCACCCGGCTCGCCCTCCACAACTCCCAACCCGGTGCCGAGGACGTTCCGCAGGAGGCCCCGGTGCCTCGCTGGGGCTGGGGCGTGGCGCCCCCCTATCAGCCATGAGTGGAGTGGAGAACGGCCCCGACGGCAAGCCGCGCTGCTGGTGGGCGCTCGGCACCGAGGACTACATCTCCTACCACGACGAGGAATGGGGACGTCCCCTGCACGGCGAGAAC
>DASTAI010000124.1:0-6281 GCA_035712865.1 Solirubrobacterales bacterium | reverse complement strand
GTTCCGTCATCGTTCTTCCCTCCTGCACGGTTGGTTGAGACCGCTTTCGTCAGCGGAGTGACTTGAACGCCGCACGGAGGTCGGTCGCGAAGAGCTCGGGTTCCTCCCAGGCGGCGAAGTGGCCGCCCTTGTCAGCCTTGTTGAAGTAGTTGAGCGTCGGATAAGCCTGCTTTAGCCAGCTCTCCGGCGCCCGGACGATCTCGCCCGGGAACTGTGTGAAGCCGACCGGGATCTTGACCGGCGGCGGCGTCTGGCCGGCCGAGCGCGCAGTGGCCTGTCCTGACTCCCAGTACGAGCGAGCCGCCGACGCGCCGGTGGCGGTCAGCCAGTAGGTCGTGACATTGTCCAGGATGTGGTCTCGGGTGAGATTGCCCGAGGGCTTGTCGTCGACGAAGGCGCTGGAGATCTTGTAGTACGCGTCCGTGTCGTGGTCGAGCATCCACGCCGCCAGGGCGACCGGTGAATCCAGCAGGGCGTAGCCGATCGTCTGTGGCCGCGTCGCCTGCTCGATGAAGTAGCCGAACCCGGTCTTCCGGAAGACGGCGCCCTGCTCACCCGCGGCCTTTTCCTCTTCGCTTTCCTTCGGGAAGGCGTCCGGGTTGCCGAGGGCCGGCACAAAGAGGTTGGTGTGGATGCCGACCAGGCCCTCGGGCGCCAATCGCCCCATCGCGTCCGTGACCGCAGCGCCCACATCGCCCCCCTGGGCGACGTAGCGGTCATATCCGAGGCGGCGCATCAGCTCCGGCCATGCCTGCGCGACACGGCCGGCCCACCAGCCCAGCTCGGTCGGCTCGGCCGAGAAACCGTAGCCGGGGATGGATGGCACAACGACGTCGAACGCGTCCCCAGCGCTGCCGCCGTGTGCGGTCGGGTCCGTGAGCGGTTCAATGACCTCGAGCATCTCGATCACCGAGCCCGGCCAGCCGTGGGTGATGATCACCGGTAGGGCGTGATCTTCCTTCGACTTGACGTGAATGAAGTGGACGTCCGCCCCGTCGATCTCGGTCTTGAAGTTCGGCAGCGCGTTCAGCCTCTCCTCGCACCTGCCCCAGTCGTAGTCGGACGCCCAGTAGTCGGCGAGCGCCCGGATCGTGGCCAGCTGCACACCCTGCGAGCGGTCGTCGACGAGCTCCTTGGAGGGCAGGCGGACAGCGTCGACGCGTCTGCGCAATTCAGCGATCTGCTCGTCCGGAACATCGACCTGGAAAGGGGTTACGGCGGTTGCTTCGGTCGTCGTGGCCATGGCGGCCCTCCTTCGGTTCTCTGACCGCTCCAGCCTCCTCGCCCCGGACCGTGCCTCGCGCCCGTGAAATACCCTGGTCGGCCCCCTGGTCCGACCGCAGGTCGTTCGGACGGTCCGACAGAAAGGTGCGAAATGCCCGCGACCCCGAATTCGATCCGCGAGATTGCGAACGAGCTGGCGTCCCAGGTCGAGGCTCAGTTCGGGAAGGACGCCCCGGTGCGAGCCACACTCGTCGTTTCCGTCGAGCTCGACCTCGCCGGTGAGGGGTTCCTCAAGCGAGTTCTTCCCCCTGAGATGAGGGACAACGAGCTGGCCGACTTCGCGAGGGCGCTGACTGGGCAACCATTCGAGTAGCGGGCGGGCGCCAGGGCGACGCCGCGCCGGTCACGCCCTTTCTCGTCTCGCTGAGCCCCTTATGCGGTGACGCGTTCTGCCTCGGCGAGATGCGCCGACAGCAGCTGTCCAGCCGTGTCGAGCGCCGCCGCCCCTTCTTCGAGGATTGCGTAGTAGGCCTGGAAGACGTGGGGCACCCCCGGGGTGATGCCGAGGGTGACCTCGACCTCCGCTGTGACGGCCTGTTGCGCGAGGCGGATGGCGTCGTCGAGGAGGACCTCGTGGGTTCCGGCCTGGATGATCAGGGGCGGCAGGCCGGAGAGGTCGGCGAATATGGGGCTGATCAGCCCGAGAGCGGCATCTTCTCCGGCCGTGTAGTCGGCGACCCGTGGTTCGAGGGCCTCGCGGCTGAGCAGCGGGTCGACCTCGCGCTTGGTCTCCATGCTGGCGCCGGCCAGCGTCAGGTCGGCGTACGGCGACATGAGGAAGGCTGCGGCCGGGAGGGCCAGCCCGCGATCTCGGGCGTTGACCAGGGTGGCGACGGCGAGCCCGCCACCGGCGGACTCTCCAGCGAAGGCGATGTCCGCAGGGGCGATGCCGGTGTCCAGGAGCGCTTCATAGGCCGCGAGAGCGTCGTCCACCGCCGCCGGATACGGGTGCTCGGGGGCGAGCCGGTAGTCGACGGAGATCACCTTGGCGTCTGTCCGCCGGCCGACCTGGGAGGCCAGGTCAGCGGTGAGGGAGGCTTCCCCCATCACGTACACGCCGGCGTGGAAGTAGAGAACGACGTGGCGAGGCTCGATTCCCTCGACCGTGATCTCGGCGGTCGGGACACCGCCCAGTTCGGCCGCGATCACGGTCACGTCGGGGGGCAGTGGCTGCGCAGAGAGCAACTCTCGGAGCGCCCGCCTCTGCTGGTCGACATCGCTGTCGGCTGGGAACGCTGACTGGCGCAGGATTGCGTCGAGGCTCTCTCGCTGCTCGGTGCTCACGGAAGGTCTCCTTTCGGTTGTGCTGCGTTGGCGGTGCTCGCGCACGCCGGGTCATGGATGGTTCCCAGCGCCCTGGTGATGCGTCATCGCTTGATCTCGGTGATTCAGCCGTCTCAGCCTCGCGGCCGCGATGCCCCGTCTAACCTCATCGGAGGACTCGACTGTGGGGCAGCGTGACCAGCTCGGCCACATCGCAACGCGAAAACCTGGGGCAGCAGACCGCAGGAGCCGGTTCGGTCCCCCGGGGCCTGGTCGACCGGGACGAGCTGCTCCAGAGCCTGGATCGCGCGGTGTCCTCCAAGCGGGTGACGGTCATCTCGGCGCCGCCGGGAAGTGGGAAGACCTCCCTGTTGCGTGCATGGGCCGACCGCTCACCCAGCGCCGGTCGTGTGGCGTTTGTATCGGTCGAGCGCGAGCAAGAGGACGCGCAGCGGTTCTGGTCGGCCGTTCTAGACGCGATCCGCAGCCAGGCACCATCCGTCGATCAGCAGGCGCAACCCGACGCGACGGCTGGGTTGGACGGGGACCAGGTGGTCGAGAGGGTCGTGTCGGAGGTCGCCGAGCAGGCCGAACCCTTGGTGCTGATCATCGACGATCTTCACGAGCTGAGATCAGGGGAAGCCATCGACCAGCTCGAACGTTTGCTCGCGAATCTGCCGAGCTCGGCACACATCGTGTTGTCGTCCCGCCGGGATCTGCCGATCCGGCTGCACGACCTGAGGCTCGCCGACCAGATCGCCGAGATCCGGGCCGACGATCTCCGCTTCACTGAGCGCGAGACCCGCGAACTGCTTTCTGCGGCCGAGATCGGGTTGTCCGACGCCGGGGTGGCCGCATTGCACCAGCGCACCGAAGGTTGGGCGGCTGGCCTGCGGCTGGCGGTGATCTCGCTCAGCGCCCACCCGGATCCCGAGTCGTTCGTGGAGGACTTCTCGGGCACCGACCGGGCGATCGGCGAGTACCTGATGGCCGAGATGCTCGAGCGCCAACCGGGCGAGGTCCAGCGCATGCTGCTGCGAACCTCGCTTGTCGAGCGGGTGAACGGCGAGCTCGCCGACCTGCTGGCAGACCGAGCGGGCTCGGAGCGGATGCTGCTGGAGCTGGAGGATGCCAACGCGTTCGTGGTGTCGCTCGACCCCCGTCGCACGTGGTTTCGCTACCACCATCTCCTGGCGGATTTCCTGCGCCTCGAGCTCCGCCGGAGCTTTGCCGACGAGGTTCCCGACCTCCACCGCCGAGCCGCCCGGTGGTTCGATGACCACGGCTACGTCATCGAGGCGGTCCGACATACGGTCGCGGCCGGCGACTGGGCCGATGCGGCGCGGCTTCTCGCGGACCACCTGTTCAGCTTGACGCTCGACGGACAGGAGGGAGCGATCGCCGCGCTGCTGCGCTCCTTCCCCGCCGGGGTGTCGGCGGATCATCCCGAGCTGGCTTTAGCGCGCGCGGCCGTTCAGCTCGAGCAGGGGCGGTTGGATGAAGCGGCTGCTCAGCTGGCGCTGGCCGAGTCCCACGTCCAGGGCGTCCCGCCCGCGCGTCGCCCACGGCTGACGGTGGCCACCGCCTCTCTGCGGTTGGCGCTCGCCCGGCGTAGCGGTCAGTTCGCGGAAGTGACCGAGCAGCTGAACATGCTCGACGCTTCGATCGCAGGCGAATCGAGCGAGCCGGTCGCGATCAGCAGCGAGTTGCGCGGAGTCGCACTGATGAACCTCGGGATCGTCGAGACGTGGTCACGCCGATTCGACGATGCCGAGGGGCACCTTTCCGAGGGCGCCGCACTCGCCCAGGAGATCGGCCGGCACTACCTCGAGGTCGGGTGTCGCGCCCACCTAGTCTTCCCTACAACGCGTGTCTCGCTCGCGAGCGCCCGCGAACGGGGGCGTGAGGCGGTCGCCCTGGCCGAACGCTACGGCCTGGGCGATCGGCCGATCCTCGCGCCGGCGCATGGGGCGCTTGCCTTCTGGGCGATCTGGACGGGAGAGTTCGACGAAGGCGAGAGCGCGCTCCGCCGCGCGTGGGAGGTCGCCGAGCCACAATTCGACCCCGCCGCCGCGGTGCTGCTGCACCTGGTGACGGGCCAGTTGCAGACCGCCCGCGGGCAGCATCGAGCGGCGCTCGAGGCATTCGCCGCGGGAGCGCGGGCGCAATCGCAACTCGCGGGCGTGCACGCTTTCGCGACGCCGGTCGTCGGATGGCTCGCGGCCACGCAGGCTCGCCTCGGGATGCCGGAAGAGGCGCGGGAAACGCTGAGCGAAACCTCCGCCGAACTCGATGGGATGGGATTCATTGATAACGCGAGCGCGGTGATTTCTCTGGCGGAGGGAGACCCGACCGGTGCGCTGGACGTACTTCGGGAGACTCCGGACGTTGCGTCCACGAGCGGCTTTGCATTCACCCTCGTTGAAGCGCGTCTGCTCGCCGGCCTCGCGCACCTGCAGCTCGGGGATCGAAACGCCGCCGCCGCCGCCACGGAGGAGGCGCTCGCGGCCGCAGAGCGAGATCGGCTGCTCTTTCCGTTCGCAATGACCGACGCCGCGGAGCTCCTCGAGACGCTCCCGCGTCACGAAACGGCTCATCGCGCCCTTCTGGCCGACATCGTCGACCTGCTGCGAGGCGAACCGGCCCCGGGCACCGATCGAGAGTCCCTATCGGAACCGGACGAGCTCAGCCCGAGCGAGCTTCGTGTCTTGCGCTATCTGCCGACGAACCTGACACGGCCGGAGATCGCGCGAGAGCTCTACGTCTCGATCAACACGGTCAACACCCACATGCGCAACATCTACTCCAAGCTCGGCGCGCACGATCGCTCCTCCGCCGTCCAACGCGCACGCGAGCTGCGGATCCTCTCCGCCGGCGGCTCGCGAACAGGCTGAGCCAACCGAGCCAATCACCAGATCCCGGTGTCGCTGGCTCACCAGGTTGGGCGACACGATGGGCACGTGCCGCCCGGCTTGTACACGTTCCGGATCAAGGGTCGTCTCGGAGCCACCGCGCTGTCCGCCTTTCCCTCGATGGCGCCCGAGCTGAAATGCGGCGAGACCGTGCTGACGGGGGACCTCGAAGACCGATCCGCGGTGTTCGGCGTTCTTGCCCAAATCGAGGCACTTGGCCTCGAACTGCTCGAGGTCAGACAGGTCAGCGCGGGTGCCGATTCGCCTGAATCCGGCGATGACCGCTCACTCGGCGGCGTGTGAGGCTGAGGCAATGGAAGCAATCGCCGAACCTGCCCCCGTCAGCCGCCTGGCCGCGCGGGTCAACCCCAACGTCGTGCTCGCGCTCGTGGCGGCCGCGCAATTCATGGTCGTGCTGGACGGCACGGTGGTCAACGTGGCCCTGCCGACGATCAGGGGGGACCTCGGCTTCTCTGAGCAGGATCTCTCCTGGGTTCTGAACGCCTACACCCTGACCTTCGGCGGCTTTCTGCTCCTCGGTGGCCGCCTTGCCGACCAGCTCGGGCGTCGCCGGCTCTTCTTCGCCGGGATCACCCTGTTCGCGAGCGCCTCGCTGATCTGCGGCCTCTCCCAGTCACCCGGCATGCTGCTGGCCGCCCGGGGCGCTCAGGGCCTCGGCGGGGCGATGGTCTCCCCGGCGGCGCTCTCGATCATCCTCACCACCTTCGCGGAGGGCTCCGCGCGCAACCGCGCACTCGCGGTCTGGGGGTCGATCGCGGGAGTGGGAGGAGCGGTTGGGCTGCTGCTCGGTGGCGTGCGCGT
>DASTAI010000123.1:0-3720 GCA_035712865.1 Solirubrobacterales bacterium | reverse complement strand
CACCGCCGTCCGCGGCGTCCGCAGCTCCGCGCCGGCCTGCTCGATGGCGTACTTCGCGTGATCGGAGCCGTCGTAGGCGATCAGGACCGGCTTCTCGTCAGGGCTCATCCGTCTCCACCCGCTATTCCCACTCGATGGTGCCGGGGGGCTTCGAGGTGAGGTCGAGCGTGACGCGGTTGACGCCATGGACCTCGTTGATGATCCGGTTGGAGACCCGCTCCAGCAGGTCGTAGGGAAGGCGGGCCCAGTCGGCGGTCATCGCGTCCTCTGAAGTGACGGCCCGGATGACGATCGGGTGGGCGTAGGAGCGCTCGTCGCCCATCACCCCCACCGAGCGAACTACGGGCAGGACGCAGAAGGACTGCCAGAGCTCCCGGTAGAGGCCGGCGGCGCGGATCTCCTCCTGGAGGATCGCGTCGGCCTCACGGACGATCTCGAGCCGCTCGCGGGTGACATCGCCGCCGACGACCCGGATGGCGAGGCCGGGGCCCGGGAAGGGCTGGCGCCAGACGAAGCGCTCCGGCAGCCCGAGCTCCGCCGCCACGGCCCGGACCTCGTCCTTGAAGAGCATCCGCAGCGGCTCCACGAGCTCCATCTCCATCTCCTCGGGGAGCCCGCCGACGTTGTGGTGCGACTTGATCGTCGCCGCGGCGCGACCATCGCCCCCCGACTCGATCACGTCGGAGTAGAGCGTCCCCTGGACGAGGAAGCGCGCGTCCTCGACCTTTCCCGCTTCCTGCTCGAAGACCCGGATGAACTCCTCGCCGATGATCTTCCGCTTGGTCTCCGGGTCCTCGACACCGGCCAGGCGCTCGAGGAAGCGGTCGGCGGCATCGACGTGGACGAGCTGGATGCCGTGCTGCTCGCGGAAGGCGGTGACCACCTGTTCGGCCTCGTCCTTTCGCATCATCCCGTGGTCGACGAAGACGCACGTGAGGCGGTCCCCTATCGCCCGGTGGACGAGCAGTGCGGCGGTCGCGGAGTCGACGCCGCCGGAGAGGCCGCAGATCGCGTGTGCTTCGCCGACCTGCGCCCGGATCGTCTGGACCTGCTCGTCGATCACAGAGGCGGGCGACCAGCGCTCGCGGCAGCCGCAGACGTCGCGGAGGAAGCGGTTGAGAATCTCGGTTCCGTAGGGAGTGTGGACGACCTCGGGGTGGAACTGGATCCCGTAGATGCCGCGATCGGTGCTCTCGAAGGCGGCCACCGGGGACTCGGTGCTCGAGGCGAGCGCGGTGAACCCCGGCGGCGGCTCGTACACGGTGTCGCGGTGGCTCATCCAGCACTGCTGCTCGGCGGGCAGGCCGTCGAGCAGCTTGCCGCCACCGTCCCGAAGCGTGAGACGGCTGCGGCCGAACTCGCCGGACGGCGCGTGCTCCACCCGGCCGCCGAGCTCGTGAACCAAGAGCTGCATCCCGTAACAGATGCCGAGGACCGGGATGCCGAGCTCGAGCAGCTCCGTGCGGAGCGCGGGCGCCCCCTCGGCGTAGACCGATGCCGGGCCGCCCGAGAGGACGAGGCCCTTGGGTCCACGCTCGCGAATCCGCTCGATGTCGATGTCGTGCGGCAGGAGCTCGCTGAAGACCCCGCACTCCCGGATACGGCGCGCGATCAACTGTGAGTACTGGCCACCGAAGTCGAGGACGAGGACCTCCTCCGTCGCCTGAGCGGGCGCGGTCTGGTCGACCTCGACGAGCTCGGGCTCGGAGCCCGGAACGGTTCGCTCGGGGACGTGAACCCGAGCCTGGGTGTCATCCGAAGCGGCGGCCGCGGACGCGTCAGAGGCCACGATCGGGGATGCGGTGGTGGCCTGGCGAGCGAGGATCGAGCATGGCGAGGAGGCAGGGAGGCCGAATAGCAGCGCTATTCGGCCGACCGACGACGAAGTCAGGCGATGATCCGCAGCCGTCAGGGCGCCGCCGCAGACGCGGTCGGGGCCTCTGAGGCGCCCTAGTCATCGCTGACGGCGACTCCGACTTCGACCGTGGCGCGGCCGTTCGAGCCCATCCCCACCGACTGCTCGCGCTGGAGCTGCTTGCCCTCGGACTGGAGGGCGGGGGCGACCATCACCTCGGCCCTGTGGAACTCCGGGATGTCGGCGTAGCCGGTGGTGGCCATCGACGTCCTCAGCGCTCCCATCAGGTTGAAGGTACCGTCGTTCTCCTGGGCGGGGCCGAGGAGGATCTCCTCGAGCGTCCCGTCCTGGTGCGTCGTCACCCGGGCGCCGCGTGGGAGTGAGGGATGGAACGTCGCCATTCCCCAATGGAAGCCCCGGCCGGGAGCCTCCTTGCCGCGGGCGAGCGGCGAGCCGATCATGACGGCGTCGGCGCCGACCGCGATCGCCTTCGAGACGTCCCCACCGGTGCGCATGCCGCCGTCGGCGATCACGTTGCAGTACTGGCCCGTCTCCATCATGTGCTGGCCGCGCGCCGCGGCCACGTCCGCGATCGCCGTCGCCTGGGGAACGCCGATGCCGAGAACCCCGCGGGTGGTGCAGGCGGCGCCAGGGCCGACCCCGACCAGGACTCCCACCGCCCCGGTCCGCATCAGGTGCAGCCCGGTGTTGTAGGAGGCGCAGCCACCGACCACGCAGGGAACGTCGAGCGAGGCGATGAACTCCTTCAGGTTGAGCGGCTCGGTCTGCGTGGAGACGTGCTCGGCGGAGATCACCGTTCCCTGGACGACGAGGATGTCCAGCCCGGCCTCGAGTGCGACCTCGTAGTACTCGGTCACCTTCTGCGGAGTGAGCGAACCACAGGCGACGACGCCCTCTGCCTTGATCTCCTCCACCCGCTCGGCGATCAGCTCCGGCTTGACCGGCTCGGCGTAGATCTCCTGCATGATCCGCGTGGCGACCTCCTTCGGCGCCGCGGCGATCTCGTCGAGCTTCTCGTCGGCGTTTTCGTACCGGGACCAGATGCCCTCGAGGTTGAGGACGGCCAGCCCGCCCAGCTTGCCGATCAGAGCCGCCGTGTTCGGGCTGACGACGCCGTCCATCGCCGAGGCGAGCAGCGGCAGCTCGAAGCGGTACGGACCCAGGTTCCAGGCGATGTCGATGTCGTCGGGGTCGCGCGTCCGCCTCGAGGGGACGATCGCGATGTCATCGAAGCCGTATGCCCTGCGGCCCTTCTTGCCGCGGCCGATCTCTACTTCCATCTGATGGCCGACCTCCCGGCGGCGCGTGCCTGGGGACGCGCGTGACCAAGCAGATCGAGGATCGAGGGCGAAGCCTTTGCTGGTTGCAAAGGCGAGTCCGAGGACGAAGAGATGCGCCGCGTCACGCGCGTCATCCAGGTGCGCGGCGTCGGGAGATCGGTCATCTAGCCACCCTACGTTCGTTCGCGGACGAAAAAACCCCGCGCAGCGGGGCCGGAAATGCGGTGCCAGCGGCGATTCGGAGGTCCTTCACCAACGCCCCGCCAAGGATAACAGCGGTCAACCCGGGCTTTCAGACCTTGGCCGGCGCCTCGAGCTCTCGCGACTCGACATGCGGCAGCAGGCGCTCCACCTCGGCCGGATCGACGCTGCCGGCGCCGAAGTGCTGGGTCGACTCGGCGCCACAGGCGACGGCGAAGCGCAGGCTCTCCTCGGGGGTCTGGCCGTCGTAGCGGGAAGCGAGGAATCCGGCCAGGAATGCGTCCCCGGATCCGACCGTCGTCACCGGCTCGACCTCGGGAACGGTCACCTCGTAGATGTGGCGGACGTCGTCGGGATCGAGCA
>DASTAI010000122.1:0-4533 GCA_035712865.1 Solirubrobacterales bacterium | reverse complement strand
CACCGACACGATGAAGTCGCACGCGCCGCTCGTCTTCGGGTTCGTGCTCGTGGCCGCGTTCATCCTGCTCCTGTTCACCTTCCGCTCGATCGTCATCCCGATCAAGGCGATCATCCTCAACCTGCTCTCGGTGGGAGCCGCATACGGCGTGATCGTGTGGATCTTCCAGGACGGCCATCTCGAGTCGTTCCTGGGCTTCAACTCGACCGGAGCGATCATCTCCTGGATGCCGCTGTTTCTCTTCGTGGTCCTCTTCGGGCTGTCGATGGACTACCACGTCTTCATCCTCACCCGGATCCGCGAGTGCTACGACCGCGGCATGCCGACCGACGAGGCGGTCTCTCACGGGATCAAGACGACCGCGGGCGTGGTGACGAGCGCCGCCGCCGTCATGATCGGAGTCTTCGCCGTCTTCGCGACCCTGTCGCTGGTCTTCTTCAAGGAACTCGGGGTCGGGCTGGGCGTGGCGGTGCTGATCGACGCGACCCTGGTACGCGCGGTGTTGCTGCCCGCGTCGATGAAGCTGCTCGGCGACTGGAACTGGTACCTGCCGAACTGGCTCGAGTGGATTCCGCATGTCGGTCCGGTCGGCGCCTCCGCGATCCCGCCGGTCAAGGGCAAGCCGACCCCCGCCTCGGCTCCCTAGGTCGTCAGACCGGCTCGAGCACGATGACCGGGATGCGGCGATCCGTGCGCCGCTGGTAGTCCTCGTAGGTCGGATAGACCTCGGTCATCAGCTTCCAGAGGCGCTCGCGCTCGTCGCCCTCCGCCTCCCGAGCGCGAACCCGTCGGACCTCGCCGTTGAAGTTGACCGTCGTCTCCGGGTTCGCCATCAGGTTGAGGTACCAGGCCGGATGCTGATGGACGCCTCCCTTCGAGGCGACGACGATGATGTCATCGCCGTCCTTGCCGGCCATCAGCGGATGCGTGCGCCGCTTGCCGCTCTTGCGCCCGACGGACTCGACCAGGGCCACCGGTGCTCCGGCGTAGCGGCCGCCCATCCTGCCGTTGGTGGCCTTGTAGGCCGCCGTGTGGAGATCGGTGAACCGCTCCCAGAGCCACCAGAAAGGGGAGCTCGCCTGGGGAGCTTCGGGGACCCGCGGACTCACGAAAGCCAGCCTATTCCGCTGCGCGTGCCCGGTATTGATCGAGCGCGCGCAGCGCCTCCTCCCGGGTGCGGAAGGACCCCCACCAGGCTGCCTTCCCATCCCTCACCTGCACCGCGTGCCACATCGACTGGTCGACCTGCACACCGGCGGCACTGCCGCTGACCAGGAGCTCGGTGAGCACGGCCTCGTCGCCGAGATCGCGCATCTCCAGCGGCTCGTAGCGGAGCGTGCCGAGCGACTCGCCGACGCTCTCCCACCACGCCCGCACGCCGTCGTGCCCGTGGAAGGATCCGCCCTCGGCCTCGGCGACGAGAGATTCGAACTCGACGTCCTCGTGCACGATCTCGAGGAAGCCGTCGAGATCCCGCTCGTCGACTGCGATCCACGCCCTCCTCGAGAGCTCGAAGGCCTCGCTCGGCATCCGCTCGGCTACGGACCGGGCGTCCGCTCCACCGCGGCGTCCGCCGTAGCCTCCTCCGCCTCGCGGATCGCGACGCCCTCGAGGGCGTTCGAGATCGCGCGCACGAACGCACGCGCAGACGCCTCGAGGATGTCCGTCGCCACGCCCTGGCCGCTCGCGAGCCGTCCGTTGGCTCGAACCGAGACGCTCACCTCGCCGAGCGCGTCGGTCCCGCCGGTGACGGCCTCGACCTCGTAGCGCTGGAGCTCCGCATCGGTCCCGGTGGCCTCGCGGATGGCACCGAAGATCGCGTCCACCGGCCCGTCACCCGTCGCCTGGGCGATGGACTCCTCGCCGTTCGGCAGGACCACGTTCACACGCGCCTGCGGCGGTCGCTGCGAGCCGGTCTCGATCTCGAACCACCCCAGGTTGTAGGCCTCGGCGGACTCGCGCATCTCGTCGGAGACGATCGCCTCCAGATCGAGCGCGGTCACCTGCTTCTTCTTGTCCGCGATCTCCTTGAAGCGCTTGAACGCCTGATTCAGGGCTCCACCCTCGACTGCGAAGCCCAGCTCCTTCAGCGCGTCCTGGAGGGCGTGGCGACCGGAGTGCTTGCCCAGCACGATCGAGTTCGACTCGAGCCCCACCTCGGTCGCGTCCATGATCTCGTAGGTCGAGCGCTCCTTCAGCACCCCGTCCTGGTGGATGCCGGACTCGTGGGCGAAGGCGTTCCGCCCGACGACGGCCTTGTTCGGCGGCACCGAGTAGCCGGTCAGCCTGGAGACCATCCGGCTGGTGCGGGCGAGCTCGCGGGTGTCGACCGCCGTGTCCAGCCCGTGCACGTCGCGACGGGTCCGGAGCAGCATCACGATCTCCTCCAGCGAGCAGTTACCGGCCCGCTCCCCGATCCCGTTGACGGCGCACTCGACCTGCCGCGCCCCCGCCAGAACGCCGGCGTAGGAGTTGGAGACGGCGAGCCCCAGGTCGTCGTGGCAGTGGACAGAGACCTCCACGCCCTCCAGCCCGGGCACCAGCTCGTACAAACGGCGGAAGTACTCCGCGTACTCGTCGGGAGTCGTGTATCCGACCGTGTCCGGGATGTTGATCACGTTGGCGCCCTCGGCCACAGCGATCGCGCAGACCTCGGCCGTGAACTCGATGTCCGCCCGGGTCGCATCCATGGGCGAGAACTCGACGTCGTCGCAGTAGGACTTCGCGAGTGCGACGGCGGCCTTCGCCTGGCCCTTGACGTCCTCGCGGGTGCTCTGCAGCTGGTGCTCGATGTGGATGTCAGAGGTCGAGATGAAGGTGTGGATGCGAGGCCGCTCGGAATCCTTGATCGCGTTCCAGGCGGCGTCGATGTCCGCCTTGTGGGTTCGGGAGAGCCCGCAGATCACGGGACCCTCCACCTGACGGGCGATCGCCTCGACGGCCTCGAAGTCACCCGGAGAGGTGATCGGGAAGCCGGCCTCGATCACGTCCACGCCGAGGCGGGCGAGCTGCTGCGCGATCTCGATCTTCTCCTGGGTGTTCAGCGAGATGCCGGGCGACTGCTCGCCGTCGCGCAGGGTCGTATCGAAGATGTGGACCCGGTTCACGTCCGAGACCGGATTCGGTACACCGCCTACGTCACTCATCACAACCTCCTTCTCCTAAAGCTTCCGATGACCTGTTCCTGAGTTCGCGGCTCTCGCGCCGCCCAGCGCTATTCCCCCCGAAGGGGGAGGAGAAGGAGAAGCGCCAGGCTGTCGAGCCGGTGCGTCATCGAAGTGATCGGAGACTAGCGCAGCGAATCGCCCGGCGCGAATGGATTCTTGGGTCCGGGTGGCGCTCTAGCGTGACGTTCCGATGCGCGCGGAGGGGATCGAGGCTCGAGCCGTCGCGAAGGTGGTGCTGGTGGCGCTCTTCTGGATCGCCGTCGCCGTGTTGCTCGCGATCGCGATTCTGCACACCCGGACCACGCTTCAATGGGTGGCCGCGGCGATCTTCCTCGCGCTCGCCCTGGACCCGGCCGTCGGGCTGGTGCAGCGAGCCTGGCCGCGTGGCGGGCAGATGCCGCGCGTGCTGGCGATCCTGATCGTCTACCTGCTCGGACTGGCGGCGATGGTGTTCCTGACCCTGCACGTCTTCCCGCCGATCGTGCACGACATCGAGAGCCTCGCCCACAAGCTCCCCGGGTATGTCCGCGACTTCGAGAACTGGGCCAACAACAACCAGCAGTTTCAGGACCTCAACCAGAAGTACCACATCACCCTGAAGCTGAGCCAGGAGGCTTCGACCCTCCCCTCCCACCTCTCCAGCGGTGCGAGCACGATCGGCTCCTTCACAGTCAGCCTGCTCGAGCACCTGCTGGCCGCCATCACGATCATCACCCTGACCTTCTTCCTCCTGCTCGACGGACGCGGGATGGTCGAGCGGGGGACGGGCCGCCTGCCCGCGATCCAGCGCGACCGCGGCCGCCGGATCGCCGATCGAGTCGCCGAGGTCGTCAAGGCCTACGTCAGCGTCAATCTGCTGCTCGCGATCGCGGCGGGATTCCTGACGTGGGGCTTCCTCGAGGCTGAGGGCTTCCACCTGGCCGTGCCCCTCGCGGTGCTGGTCGCCTTCCTCGACCTGATCCCGCTGATCGGCCTGACCATCGGCGGCTTCTCGGTTTTCGCGGTCCTGCTGATCGACGGCGGCCCCGGTGACGCGATCGTCTGGCTGGTTCTCTTCCTGGTCTATCAGCAGCTCCAGGACCGGATCATCCAGCCGCTGCTCTATAAGGGCGGGGCGCTCAAGGTGAACCCGGCGGTCGCGATAGTCGCCGTGATCGTCGGGGCGAATCTCGCCGGCGTCCTCGGTGCGCTGCTGGCGATTCCCACGGCGGCGTCCCTCGGAGTGGTGATCGACGAGCTCGTCTTCAACGGCCGCTCAGGCCCGGCGGATGCGAGGGTGCCTGAGCCAGCCGACTAGCTCGTCGCTCCGTTTCCAGAACGGCTTGCCGCGGTCGCCGGCGAAGCGCTGCTCGGAGCGCTCCTTCTT
>DASTAI010000121.1:0-6464 GCA_035712865.1 Solirubrobacterales bacterium | reverse complement strand
GGCGAGACCATGGACAAGTACGTGGCCGTCTTCCGCGACGCGGAGGGCCTCGACACCGCGCTGGAGGAGGTCCGGCGGCTGAAGGAGGAGGCGCAGAGCGTCTACGTGGACGACCACGGCACCGTCTTCAACCAGGACGTGCTCGGAGCCCTCGAGCTGGGGTACATGCTCGACAACGCCGAGGCGACCTGCATCGGCGCGATCGAGCGCAAGGAGAGCCGCGGCGCGCAGGACCGGACCGACTACCCCGAGCGAAACGACGACGAATGGCTCAAGCACATCGACCTCTCGCGGAACGGCGGCGAGCCGGAGATCAGCTACTCCGAGGTGACGATGACCCAGTGGGAGCCGCAGGAGAGGACCTATTGATGGAGGCCCCGGTTGCCTGAGTACACGCTGCAGATCCGCCGCTACAAGCCCGAGTCGGGCGAGGGGCCCTATTGGGAGACCTTCGACGTCGAGCTCGACGAGTCGCTCTCCGTCCTCGACGGGATCCTGCAGGCGCGGGACCGCGACGACGGCTCGCTGGCGGTCCGCTGCTCCTGTCGGGCGGCCATCTGCGGCTCCTGCGGCATGAAGATCAACGGCCAGTCCGGCCTGGCCTGCAAGACGATGATCGGCGAGGCCTCCGAGTTCGCCAACCGCAGGAACGGGGGCGAGCGCACCGGAGGTGCGCGAAGTGAGAGTGCTGCGGAGCCGATCGTGGTCGAGCCGATGGGGAACATGCCCGTGATCAAGGACCTGGTCACGGACATGGAGTCGACGCACTGGACCAAGATCCGCCGGGTCACTCCCTGGCTCCTTCCGGAGGGCGAGCCGCCCGAGCGTGAGTACGTGGTCCCGCCGGAGTCGATGATCGACGTGACCCAGTCGATGGCCTGCATCCAGTGCGGCGCCTGCGTCTCCTCCTGCCTCTCGATGGAGGCCGATCCCGACTTCATCGGCCCAGCCGCGCTGGCGAAGGCCTACCGCTTCGTCGGCGACCCGCGCGACGCGGAGACGAAGGAGCGGCTCCACGACCTCTCGCAGGATCCGCACGGCATCTACGACTGCACGCACTGCTTCTCCTGCATAGACGCCTGCCCCAAGGGCGTCGCGCCCATGGACCAGATCATGCGCCTCCGCCGCGCCGCCGACGAGGAGGACATCGAGGACCAGAACCACGGGCGCAACCACATGGAGTCCTTCACCAAGATCATCGAGAAGAAGGGGACCCTCGACGAGGCCGAGCTGCTGCAGGAGTCCTACGCCCCCGGCATCAAGGGCAAGCTGATGCCGAAGCACGGGGCGGTCAAGGGCCTGATCGAGTCGATTCCGACCGCGGTCCGCGGCGTCAAGGCCGGCAAGATGCGCTCCCTGCCCAAGCTCATCCCGGGCGTCCACCACAAGCTGCCGGGCGACGCGCAGGAGCACGTCAAGCGGATCTACGCCCACGCCGAGGAGCACCAGGTCGAGCTCAACCTCTACATCCGCGGCGAGGAGGCGGATGACGACGAGAGCGTGCCGGAGGCCGAGGCGGTCCCGGAGGCGGAGGTCCAGCCCGAACCAGACGAGGCGGGCGACAGATGAGCGACCTGAAGCTCGCCTATTGGCCGGGATGCGTGTCGAGGGGATTCACTCCGGAGCTCCACGGCTCGATGGCGCTGGTCGCCGACCGTCTCGGCATCGAGCTGACCGAGCTCGACCGCGCCAACTGCTGCGGCGCCGGCGTCATCGCCGAGCACAACCAGGAGCTCGCGGACACGCTCAACGCCCGCACCTTCGCCCTCGCCCAGCAAACGGGGCTGCCGATGATGAACATCTGCTCGACCTGCCAGGGCGCGCAGTCGGAGTGCCAGCAGCGACTCGCCGACTCGGAGTATCGCTCCCACATCAACGAGACCCTCGCGGACGAAGGGCTCGCCTACGACCCAGAGGGCTTCACCAACAAGAACTTCCTCTGGGTGCTGGTCGAGGACTACGGCCTCGACCGCCTCGCCGAGCAGGTCAAGCGCCCGCTCGGCGGCCTGCGGGTTGGGCCCTTCTACGGCTGCTACATCCTCCGCCCGAAGCACCGGCTCGGCTATGAGGACCACCCCGAGCGCGACCTGTACCTCGACCGGCTGATCGAGGCGCTCGGCGGCGAGGTCGTCGAGTATGACGGCGCCCGGAAGTGCTGTGGCTTCCCGATCATCACCATGGCTCGCGACGTCTCCCTGCGCCAGGCGGGCACCCACATCAGCGACGCGATCGACGCGAACGCGGATTGCCTGGTAACCCCCTGCCCGCTCTGCCACCTCAACCTGGACCTGCAGCAGCCCGAGGCGGCCAAGGTCGTCAATCGGGATCTCGGGCTGGCGGTTCTGCACCTCCCCCAGCTCGTCGGCCTGGCGCTCGGCTTCGAGCCGAAGCAGCTCGGCATGAACAAGCACGTCGCCTCGACCGAGTGGGTGCAGCAACGCCTGGAGGCCGTCCCCGCCTGAGCGTAGTGTCCGTGAGGCCATGGCCTCGCCGGACCCGCCCGAAACGCGGCACCGGATCTGGGTCCGGATCCTGGTGGTCCTCGCCTCGATCCTGGCCTTCCTGGCGATCTTCACCAGCTGGATCGATCGGCAGGCGCTGAACACCAATCGGTGGGTCCACACCAGCGGCCAGCTTCTCGAGGACAAGACCATCTCGGACGCCGTGGCGAGCTACGCCGTGGACCAGCTCTACGCCAACGTGGACGTCTCCGCGGTCATCAAGCAGCGCCTGCCTAAGGACGTCAAGCAGTTCTCGGCCCCGGTCGCCGCCGGAGTGCGCCAGTTCGCCACGCGGGCGGCGGAACAGGCGATCCAGTCCCCGCGGGTCCAACAGGCGTGGCAGGATGCGAACCGCATCGCGCACACCGAGCTGGTCTCGATCCTGAAGGGGAACAACGAGGTCGTCTCGAGCCAGAGCGGCAAGGTCGTCCTCAACCTGCGGCCGCTGGTCCTGCAGCTGGCCGACCGCATCGGGCTGAAGAAGCAGCTCAACCAGAAGCTCCCGCCGGATGTGGGGCAGCTCGAGGTGGCCGACTCCAAGGACCTCGACACCGCCCAGACGGTCACCAAGCTCATCGAGGGGTTCGCCTGGATCTTCACGTTCGGGAGCGTGGCGCTCTTCGGCCTCGCGGCGTATCTGGCGAGGGGGCGCCGCTGGATGGTCCTGCTCGCCTACGGCCTGGGCCTGGTCGCCGCGGGGCTGGGCGCGATCGCCGTGCGCGGCGCCCTCAAGGGCCTCTTCGTCGACTCTCTCGCGAATACCGAGGCAGCCAATGAGCCGGCGAAACACGCCTGGGACATTGGGACCTCGCTCCTGCACAGCATCGCGATCACAGTGATCATCTACGGCGTCCTCTTCGTGCTCGCCGCCTTCCTGGCGTCGCCCTCCGGTTACGCCGTCGGCATCCGGCGGGCGGTGGCGCCTGCCCTCCGCGATCGACGTGAGCTCGTCTGGTCGATCTTCGGCGCGGGGGCCTTGATCGGATTGATCGTGTGGCCGCCCGACGGATTCCGCCAGCTGGTGTTGACCGTGCTGTTGATCGCGCTCGCGGGGGTCGGCATCGAGGCGCTCAGGCGAAAGACGCTCGTCGAGTTCCCCGGGGCGCAGCGCGGTGACTGGATGCAGTCGATGCGCGAGCGGGCGAGCCGCATGACCTCCGAAACCGGCCGCAGGGTCGGATCGGCGTTCAAGGGCCTCACCGATGACGAGGACCGCCAGCCCGAGGACGCCAAGCTCGACCGGCTGGAGCGGCTCGGGGAGCTGAAGGAGAAGGGCGTCCTGACCACGGCGGAGTTCCGCGAGGAGAAGAAGAAGGTCCTGAGCGCCTAGCGGCCGCCTGTTTCCGCGGTCCGGCTCATCCGTCGCTCGATCCAGTTCGCCCCGAGCGTGTCGGTGAGCCCGTGGGCGAGGATCGAGGCGAGGATCACGAAGGCGGCCGTCTCGAAGATCAGGTGGGCGTTCCTAGCATCGGAGTTGAGCACCAGTTCCGCGAACAGGATCCCGGCGATCCCCTTGGGCCCGAACCAGGCGATGAAGGCTCGGTGCGCCGAGGGCATCCGCACTTTGAGGAACGAGAGCGAGATCGCCACGGGGCGAGCGACCACCAGGGCGAAAGCGATGAACGCGATCAGCAACGGGACATTCCCGTGAAATCCGGCATCGACGATCAGGCCACCGAAGGCGAGGAAGGTCAGGACCTGGAGGATTGAGCTGACGTTCTCCGCGAAGACGACGAAGTCGTCGGCGATGTCGTGCTCGGCGACGCCGAGCGAGATCCCGCAGACGAAGGCCGCGATCAAGCCGTTGCCCACGGTGACGTCGGCCAGGCCGTAGGCCAGGAGCCCCACACCGAGCGCGTAGATCCCCTCGTAGCGGCGCACGATGCCCCCGCCCGGGATGTGCCGTGTGAGCCGGCCGGCGCCGACCCCGAGGAGCACTCCGACCACGGCGCCGAACGCAGCCTCGCCCAGCAGCTTCGCCACCTCGCTCCCGGCGTCACCCCCGGGTGAGGCGAGGATGATGAAGAAGAGGACGAATGGCAGCGCCAGGCCGTCGTTCAGCCCGGATTCGAGGTTGAGCGCGTGCCGGACGGAGGCGGGGACCCGCTGGGAGGTGACCACCGCGGAGGTCACCACCGGATCCGTGGCGCAGAGCACCGATCCGAGCAGGAACGCCTCCGCCCAGCCCAGCTCGGAGAAGAGCAGCTTCGCCGCCAGTGCCAACAGCACGAGGGTGAGCGGCATCGCGAACACCAACGCCCGGGCCACCGGCCCCCAGTGCAGGACGAGCAGCTCCCTCTCGACGAAGAGCCCGTCGGAGAACAGCGTCACGATCAGGGCGAGCAGGAATAGGTTGACCACGGCCGTATCCGAGCCGTGGACGTGGATGGCGCCAGTTTCCGCCAGGATCAGCCCCGCGCCGACCGAGAGCACCGCGATCGAGAGCACGGTTCCGCGCATCACCCCCGAGAGAGCGGCCGCGATCGCCAGGAGCGCCCCGCTGTAGAGAAGGGCCTCGCCGAAGCCGACTTCCATCCGTCGCTTATACCGTCTCGCTGCCAGAATGCCCGTCGGGCAATCGACCTAGGGTGATGGGAGGAGAGTGAGCGAAGCCAGGACGCCACCGAGACGAGCGCGAGCGCAGGAACGGCTCCAGCTCACCCGGAGGCGGGTCCTCGGGGCGGCTCCGGCGGGCGCGCTGGCCGCCCTGCTCGTGATCGCGTCCGCCTTCGACGGCGCCTTCGACCTGCGCTATTGGGCGCTGATCACGATCCTGGCGCTGACGATCCTGATCACGACCCAGATCTCCGGCGGAATCCTGCTGGATCGCGGCCCACTCAGCATCGCCGTGGGCTTGGTCTGGGCCTTCGCCGCCTGGACCCTGCTCTCGTCAATCTGGGCGGATTCCGCGGCGCAGGCCTGGGAAGGCGCGGACCGAACGATCCTCTACGCCGCCGTGATCACGGCGCCCCTTGCCCTGCCGGGCAGGCGCCAGGCCCTCTGGGTGGGACAGGGGATCTTCGCCGGAGTCGGGCTGGTGGCGGTGATCACGCTGATCTCCCTGCTCGCAAACGGCGCCGACCTGTTCGTCGCCGGCCGGCTCGACGACCCGCTCGGCTATCGAAACGCCACCGCCACGCTGTTCGCCTTCGTCTTTTGGCCGCTGATCGGATTGTCAGCGGAGCGGGGTCGCAACACCCCTCTGCGCGCCCTTACCTTCTCGGTCGCCACGCTCTGCCTCGGGCTCGCGTTCCTCACCCAGTCGCGAGGCGTCCTGATCGGGCTCGTCTGCGGCGCCGCCGCCTTCCTCGCGATCGGGCCGGACCGGATGCGACGGATTCTGCTCGGCCTCGCCGCGGCAGCGGGTGTGGCGATCTTCTCCGGCCCCATGCTCGACCCCTACCACGCCTTCCAGAACGGCGAAGTCGTCACCAACTCCGTGGTCGACGACGCGAGCCGAGCGCTGCTCCTCCTCACCCTCGCCGCCCTGCTCTTCGGCCTGTTCGTCGCTCTGCTCGACAACGGGCTGAGGGGATCTGCGGTGGGGGAGGTGGCCTCCAGGGCGGCCCCCTACGTCCTCGGCGCCGCGGCAGTCGTCGGGGTCATCGTGGCGCTGGTCGCCATCGGCAACCCGGCGAGCTACGCCAGCGACAAGTGGAACGAGTTCACCGACCTCGACTCCACCAGCTCGACCTCAACCCGTCTGGGGACCGTCGGCGGCCAGCGATACGACCTCTGGCGGGTGGCCGTGAAGGAGTTCGACTCGGCCCCCGTCGGAGGTGTCGGCGAGGGGAACTACGACTTCGGCTACTACCAGGACCGCCGCACGGACCGCAACCTGAGCGATCCGCACAGCCTGCCGTTCAGGCTGCTGTCCGAGACTGGGATCGTCGGCCTGCTGCTGTTCACGGGGGTCATCGTCGCCCTCGGGGTCGGGATCGCTCGCTCGGCGCGCAGATCCCC
>DASTAI010000120.1:0-6671 GCA_035712865.1 Solirubrobacterales bacterium | reverse complement strand
TCGTCGGCACCTCGAGCTGGGCGGATCCGGGCTTCGTCGAGTACTGGTACCCGAAGGGCCTCCCGGCCGACGAGCGCCTGGACTTCTACGCCGAGCGCTTCGACGCGGTCGAGCTCAACTCGAGCTTCTACGCGATCCCGGCCACCTCGACCGTCGAGGGCTGGGCGAAGGAAACGCCCGATGACTTCTGCTTCGACGTGAAGCTGCACCGGCTTCTGTCGCGCCACGCTTCTCAGCTCAAGGAGCTCCCCAAAGACCTCAGGGACGGGGTCGAGACCAACGACCGCGGGCGGGTCCTGCTCGACGCTCCGCTCCAGGACGAGATGGTGCGACGGACGGCCGAGACCATGAAGCCGCTGGCCGACGCCGGCAAGCTGGGCTCGTATCTGCTTCAGCTGACGCCGGCGTTCGACCCGCGCCACAACGAGCTCGATGAGCTCCTGCCCGTGATCGAAGGCCTCTCCCCCGTGCCGGTCGCGATCGAGTTCAGGCGGCGCAGCTGGGCCTCACCCAAGCGCTTCGAGAGCGTGCTCGACTGGCTCTCCGCTCACGGCGCCGCCTTCGTCTCGGTGGACACGCCGCCCGGGGACCACGTGCCGATCTTCCCGCCGATAGACGCGGTGACGGACGACGCGCTCGCCTACATGCGCTGCCACGGTCGGAACACCGAGGGCTACCTGCACGGCCGCAGCGTCGCGGAGCGATTCGACTACGACTACTCGAAGCAGGAGCTCGAAGAGATCGCCGACCGTGCGGAGTCGCTCGGGCGGCAGGCCGAGCAGGTGCACGTGATGTTCAACAACAAGGCGCGGGAACTGGCACCCAAGGCCGCGCGCGAACTACGCACGATCCTGGGTCAGGATCCCGGCCCGGAGCCCTGATGCCGGGGCGTTATTTCACAACAGGCCCAGTCGTCCCAACAGTGGCCCCGAAAAAAGGCCCGGCGAGGCGACCCCAGGGGGATGAAGGCCGCCTCGCCGGGTTGGCCAACGTGCTGGACGCCTTTTACGGGTGCAGTTGGCCGGGATCCGGATGCAGTCCCAACCCTAGGGGCGCCCGTATGGACGATCATCCGGGCCGATCCGCACATCTGTTCAGTAATAAGCACGGTGCCCAACGGTTGCCCCCGATGACGCCTGACCAGGCGTGAGCGGTCCGCCAGAATTCCGCCTATGAGCGCCGATCCAGCCTCAGGAGTGGGAATCCTCACCGCCCTGGCGGCGGGCATCGTCTCCTTCCTCTCCCCCTGCGTGCTGCCGCTCGTGCCGGGCTATCTCTCCGCGGTAACCGGCGTGGCGGCGGCCGATCTCGAGCGAGCCGATTGGCGGCGGGTGATCGTGCCCAGCCTGCTCTTCGTCTCGAGCTTCTCCGTGATCTTCATCCTGCTGGGACTGGGTGCGACGGGGATCGGCAGCACCCTCCAGGAGCACCAGCTGCTGCTCGACAAGATCGCCGGCTGGCTGATCATCGTCATGGGCGTTTTCTTCGTCTCGGCGCTGTTCATCCCGCAGCTCAACCGCGAATGGCACGTCGAGGGTCTGCTCGAGCGAGCCGGCACCGGCGGCCCCCTCGTCGCCGGAGCGGCCTTCGGCATCGCCTGGACGCCATGCATCGGCCCCACCCTCGCCGCGATCCTGAGCGCCGCGGCGGTCTCCGGCTCGGCGGCGCACGGCGCCTTCCTGCTGGCGGTCTACTCCGCCGGCCTCGCCATCCCGTTCCTGCTGACCTCGATCGCCTTCAGCCGGATGACGACCGCCTTCGCCGTCATCAAGCGGCACTACCCGGTGATCATGGCCGTCGGCGGCCTGATCCTGATCGCCTTCGGCGTGGCGATCCTGACCGGCTGGTTCGACACCTTCAATCGCTGGGCGCAGGACCTGCTCAACAGCCTCGGCATCAACGTCTCGAGCGATATCTGATCCGTCAACTGGCTGACCAGCCAGTTCCGTAGACTCATCCCGCCATGTCCGCCAAGCCCACCACTGCCGTCATCGGTGCCGGGATCAGCGGCCTCACCGCGGGCAAGGCCCTCTCGGACTGGGGCGTCCCCTACACGTGCTTCGAGTCGAGCGACGACATCGGCGGCAACTGGTACTTCCGGAACCCGAATGGCCTCTCCTCGGCCTACCAGTCGCTCCACATCGACACCTCGCGGGACGGCGTCTCCTTCCGCGACATGCCGATGGGGGCGGACGAATACCCGGACTACCCCCACCACCCGCAGATCCTCGGCTACCTGCATCGCTACGCCGACGCCTTCTCGCTCCGCGACCGGATTCGCTTCGAGACCCCGGTTCAGCACGCCGAGCGCAAGTCGAACGGCGGCTGGCGCATCACGCTCGGTGACGGCTCCATGCAGGAGTTCGACTTCCTGATCGTCGGGAATGGCCACCACTGGGATCCCCGGTATCCGGACTTCCCCGGCAGCTTCGACGGCGAGACGCTTCACGCCCACCACTACATCGGCCCGAGCGACCCCCTCGATCTCTACGGCAAGCGGGTGCTGGTGGTCGGCATCGGCAACAGCGGCGTCGACATCACCTCCGAGCTGTCGCGACAGGGAGTCGCGGAGAAGGTGTTCATCTCGACCCGGAGCGGCGCCTGGATCATCCCCAAGTACTTCCTTGGCCGCCCCTTCGACACGCTCGTGAAGATCAATCCGCGCGTGCCGCTGAAGTGGCAGCGGTTCTTCGCCAAGCCGCTGCCCTACCTCGCATCCGGCCGGATGGAGGACTTCGGCCTGCCGACGCCCGATCACAAGTTCCTCGAGGCCCACCCGACGGTCTCCAGCGAGCTGCTGCTGCGCCTCGGGTCTGGCGATGCGGTCGCCAAGCCCAACATCGCCGAGCTCCTGGGCGACAGCGTCCGCTTCGAGGACGGCAGCGTCGAGCGGGTCGACGCGATCATCTGGGCCACCGGGTACAGGATCACGTTCCCCTTCTTCGATGAGGACTTCCTCTCCGCGCCCGGCAACCGGCTGCCGCTCTACAAGCGGATCTTCAGGCCCGGAATCGACGACCTGGCGCTGATCGGCTTCGCGCAGGCGATTCCAACCCTCTTCCCGTTCGTCGAGCTGCAGTCCAAGCTCGTCGCCCGGTATCTCGGCGGCGACTACGCGCTCCCCTCGCTCGCCGAGATGGAGCAGACGATCCACAGGGACGAGCAGATCCACAACGCCGAGTACACCGACCGTCCCCGCCACACGATGGAGATCGAGTGGTACACGTACGAGCACGACATCTGGACCCGCGAGATCCCGGCGGGCCGCGAACGCGCCGAGCGCGGGATGGCGCCGAAGCTGGCGGGACGGGTCGTGACGGCGGAGGCCGTGGGTGCGAGCCGAGGCGGAGCCGAGGAGCAACCCGTTTAGTGGCGAAGCCGTCTGACGTTGCCTTCCCGAGTCACGGGGAGAGTTGCGCCGCCTGGCATCTGAGCGGCGAGGGCGACGCCTTCTCGGGCGAGGCCGGGCGTCCCTGCGTCGTCATGGCCCACGGAGTCGGCGGCACCAAGGACTCCGGGCTGCTCCCCTTCGCCGAGGCGTTCGCCGAGGCCGGCCTCGACGTGCTCCTCTTCGACTATCGCTGCTTCGGCGAGTCGAGCGGGGAGCCGCGGCAGCTGGCTCAGCCCTCGCGCCATCGCGAGGACTACGCGGCCGCGGTCGAGTTCGCCCGGAGCCTGGACGGGGTCGACCCCGAGAGGATCGTTCTCTGGGGCACCTCATGGTCAGGCGGCCATGTCGTCTATGTCGCCGCCGACGATCCCGGGATCGCGGCCATCATCTGCCAGACGCCCGACCTCGACGGGCCGCGCACCCTCGAACACCTGCGTCGCTACGCCGGCCTTGGCTTCGAGCTGCGCCTCAGCCTGCTGGGCTTCAGGGACGGGATCGGGTCGCTCTCGGGGCGGCAGCCGGTGATGGTGGCCGTCGTCGGACGCCCCGGAGAGATGGCGCTCATGAGCAGCGAAGAGTCCGAGCCCGGCATGCTCGCGATCTCGGGGCCGACCTGGCGCAACGAGGTCACGGCCCGCGGGGCGTCCATGGAGATCTTCAATAGGGCGATCACCCGCATCGACCGGGTCCGCTGCCCGATCCTGGTCCAGATCGCCGATCGAGACTCGATCGCGCCGCCCGCCGCCGCGCGCGCGGCCGCCTGGCGGGCGAAGGGGCGGGTCGAGGTTCGCGAGTATCCGTGCGCCCACTTCGACATCTACGTCGATGGCTGGCAGGCGCGGGCGAGCGCCGACCAGCTCCACTTCCTGCGGCGGCATCTCGGCACGGCGGTTCCCGAGCCGGCGGCTACGCTCAAGGCATGATCAGCGACGTCAGCGAACAGGACTTCCAGCAGAAGGTCGTCGAGCGCTCCAAGCAGGTTCCGGTGGTCGTCGACTTCTGGGCCGAGTGGTGCGGGCCATGCCGCACGCTGGGACCCGCGCTCGAGAAGGCGGTGAGCGCCCGCGACGGCAAGATCGAGCTGGCCAAGGTCGACACCGACCGCAATCCGCGGATCGCACAGGAATTCCAGATCGCGAGCATCCCGGCCGTCAAGGCGTTCAAGGACGGCAAGGTGGTCGCAGAGTTCATCGGTGCCATCCCGCCGGCCCGCATCGAGGCGTTCCTGAACGAGATCGTTCCCTCCGAGGCCGACGAGCTGACCGAGTCCGGCGACGAGGAATCCCTTCGCAGGGCGCTCGAACTCGATCCCCGCCACGCGCAGGCCGCGGTCGGCCTCGGCCGGCTGCTGCTGGGGCGCGGCCAGGCCGAGGAGGCACGCGATCTCCTCCAGGCGTTCCCCCACGACTTCGTCGCCGACGGCCTGGCTGCCCGCGCCGAACTCTCACTCGCGACGAATGGCGCGAGTCCGGACGAGCTCCAGGCGGCGTTCGCGGCCTGGGATGAAGGCGATCCGGAGACGGCGCTCGAGCAGCTTCAGGTCGCGCTGGCCTCCGAGCAGGATCCCGAGCGCAAGGACCTGCTCCGCCGCGTGATGGTCGCGATCTTCACCGAGCTCGGCGCCGACCACCCCCTGGCGCGCGAGCATCGCCGCCGCCTGGCGGCCGCGCTGAACTAAGAGCTACGCCGGAGGCTTCTCGAGGGTCCCCGGTACCGCGACTTCGATCGGGATGCCGAGCGCCTCGGCCTCCTCGATCCCCTCGCCCTCCTGGTCGCGCGAGCAGATGATGCGGAAGGCGCCGGTGCCCAGGTTGGGGTCGGCGACAATGGGGAGACCGCGGATCTCCTCCCAGCCGAGGCGCTCGACCTCGAAGGGATTCATTCGCACCTCGCTCGCCGGGAAGGGGCAGTTGGAATTGTGCTGGTCGATCGCCCGGGAGATCGCCTCGAGGTTCTTTGCCTCCGCGTTCGTCACCGCGCCCAAAATAGCGCCCCTCCGTCAGCGCGTGGGCCTAGTCTGCGAAGGTCGCAGGTGATCGCCCACGTCGACATGGACGCCTTCTACGTCTCGATCGAGATGCTGCGGCATCCGGAGCTGCGCGGGAAGCCGGTCGTCGTCGCCCATGACGGCCCCCGTGGGGTGGTGACCACGGCCTCATACGCCGCTCGCAAGTACGGCGTCCACTCGGCCCTGCCGATGGTCACGGCCAGGCGCCGCTGCCCCGACCTGACGGTGCTCCCGGTCGACATGCAGCTCTACAAGCGCGGTTCGGTGAAGGTGATGGAGACCCTGCGGGAGTTCTCGGATCAGGTCGAGGTGGTGGGGCTCGACGAGGCCTACGTGGATCTCTCCTCCTCCCCCGTTCCCCAGTCCCGCGCCCACGAGATCAAGCGGCGCATCACGGAGGTCACCAGGCTGGTCTCCTCGATCGGGCTGGCGCCGAACAAGCTGATGGCGAAGATCGCGTCCGACCTCGACAAGCCCGACGGCTTCTTCCTGCTCGACGATGAGAACTGGTTCGAGGCGGTCGGCGCGAAGCCGGCGAAGCTCCTGCCCGGTGTCGGCCCCCGCACCGATGAGCGGCTGCGTTCGATCGGGGTCGAGACCGTCCGTCAGCTGGCCGAGGCCGACCTCGGGCTGCTCGAGTCGACCTTCGGGCCCAGGCACGGAGCCGGGCTCCGCGATCGAGCCAGCGGTATCGGCAGCACCAACCTGAACGAGGAGGTGAAGCGCAAATCTGAGAGCCGCGAGACGACCTTTCCCGAGGACGTCACCGACCGAGAGGTACTCAGGAACACCGTTGACCGGCTCGCCCGCTCGGTCTGCGAGAGCCTCGCAGAGAATGGCCGGCGCGGGCGGACCGTCGTCCTCAAGATCAGGCTGCTGCCGTTCAAGACCTACACCCGGTCGCGCACCCTCCCCTCCCACACCGCCGAGCCTGAGGCGGTCGCGCAGACCGCGCTCGAGTTGCTCGAGCGGTTCGATCCGCAGACGCCCGTGCGGCTCGTCGGCGTCGGCGTGGCCGGTTTGGTGGGCGGCGAAGAGCGATACGCCCAGCCCGGCCAGCTCGCCGTCTGAGGCAGAAGCACCGCAGCTCGGCCGCGGTCCGCACTGCAAGAAGAAGGGCGGACGCTGAGCTGCGCACACGCGCCGGCCGCCGCCTGAGCGGCGACCGGCGCGGTCGCAGGACCGGCTAGCGGGTGGTCAGCACGGTTCCCGTGGAGGGGAAGCCGAGCTTCGCCTTGGTGGCGGCCGTGAGGTCGTACTCACGGTTCCCCG
>DASTAI010000119.1:0-18276 GCA_035712865.1 Solirubrobacterales bacterium | reverse complement strand
CCGCCCTGGAGGACGCCCACGTCCTGCTCGTCCGGCACCGCGGAGAGCATCGCGTCGCGGACGCCTTCTGCGGCGTCGACCACATGAACGCTTGGGCGAAGGCCGGCGGTCGCTGGCAGTGAAGACGCAATTTGCGCTTGTCCAAATCTCCATCGAAATCGGGGAATTCCGCAAAACGCGCGATGACCCCTTCACGGGTGCTTGACGCGGGATCTATGAGCAGTAGGCTGCTCCCCACTTGAACAGGACAGGTTGACCTTCGGGTCAATCAGGTTCAGTTCAAAGAAACGGTCCGGGCAACCGGGCCGTTTCGCTGTCCGGGGGCAGGGCGATTAGTCGGGCCGACGTGGGGGGTCAGTACGTTCAGAAGCCGTGCCGACGTCTCGTTCCATTCAGCGCACGTACCTGCTGCTGATGCTGGGGAACACCCTGGCCACCTCGCTGATCTGGGGAATCAACACGATCTTCCTGCTGGACGCCGGGCTCTCGAACCTGGAGGCGTTCGCGGCGAACGCCTTCTTCACCGGCGGGATGGTGCTCTTCGAGGTGCCGACAGGCATCGTCGCGGACACGATCGGACGCCGGATGTCGTACCTGCTCGGCACCCTCACCCTGTCGGGAGCGAGCCTGCTCTACGTCCTTCTCTGGCAGATCGAGGCGCCCTTCTGGGAGTGGGCGGTCGTCTCGCTGCTCCTCGGGCTGGGCTTCACGTTCTTCTCCGGCGCGGTCGAGGCCTGGCTGGTCGACGCCCTGACGGCGACGGGCTATCGGGGCCGGCTCGAGACCGTCTTCGGTCGCGGTCAGATCGTCACGGGCGTGGGAATGCTGGGCGGGTCGGTCGCGGGCGGGGTGATTGCACAGGAGGTCAGCCTTGGGACGCCCTTCGTCCTCCGCGGCGTGATCCTGATCGTGATGTTCGTGGTCGCCTTCCGGCTCATGCACGACGTCGGCTTCACGCCGGAGAAGGGCGGCCGCCCGCTGGCGGAGATGAAGAAGATCGCGTCGAACTCGATCGAGTACGGCTGGCGGGTTCCCGCGGTCAAGTGGCTGATGGTCGAGGCGCTCTTCACCGGCGGTGTCGGGATCTACGCCTTCTACGCCCTGCAGCCGTACCTGCTCGAGCTCTACGGCGATCCGCGCGCCTACACCGTCGCGGGGCTCGCGGCGGCGATCGTCGCGGGCGCGCAGATCCTCGGTGGGGTGGCGGCGCCTCGGATCCGCGCGGCGTTCCACCGCCGCACCAGCGCCCTGCTCCTCACCGCCGCACTGAGCACCGTCACGCTCGCTCTGATCGGAGCGATCCAGAACTTCTGGACGGTGATCGGGCTGACGACGATCTGGGGGCTGCTCTTCGCCGCGACGATGCCGATCCGGCAGACCTACATCAACGGGATGATCCCCTCGCAGCAGCGGGCGACGATCCTCTCCTTCGATTCGATGATGTCCTCGTCCGGCGGCGTCTGGACGCAGCCCATCCTGGGCCGGGTCGCCGACTCCTCCGGCTACGCGGCGTCCTACCTGGTGTCCGCAGGGATCTCGGTTCTGGCCGTGCCCTTCATAGCTCTCTCGCGCAACCAGAACGCGCCGGCCGACACGCTCGAGCTCACCGAGGCGCCTTCGCCCGAGGTCGATCGGGCCGCGAAACCCCGCAACGAGCGCGAACGTTCGTTCACACGGGCTTGACATCGCCGTCGGGGGGCGTAGGGTGACTGACAACGGAGCAAGGGAAACCTTGCTCTTAGAAAGGGCCCGAGAAATCGGGCCCTTTCGCTATTTCTGGCCGTTGGCGGACTTCTTCGCCGCGGTCCCGCGCTTGCGGGGTTTCTTCTTCGCCTTCGGTCGCAGCGCCCCACGTGGCGGCGCCGCCCAGGACAGGATCAGCGGTGCAACGACGTTCGGCCGTTCGACGTTCGGAGAGTGACCGGCCCCCGGGATCAGATGCGTCTGCACGCCGGGCACGTTCAGGCGATAGCGCTCGACCGCGGCCTGCGCATCGTAGATCTGGTCCTCCGCCCCGAAGATCACCATCGTCGGCACCCCGGCCGTGGCGAGCCGCTGGTCGAGGGGCTCCTGGTCGACGAAATCCTGCTCCGCGTCGACCGTGTCCTTGTAGGCCGTGTACGTCATCGCACGCAGGTCGTCGACCGGCTGCTCCGGATTGTCGAACCCGCTCGAGATGTTGAAGCCGGGTGCGAAGGCCTCGGCGTACTGGTCCCGGATCAGCGACTTGGGGGCGATCTGCACCAGGCGCGCGATTCCCTGCCCGATCACCGGCCATCTGGTCATCCGCTCGCTGAGCGATTCGTGCTCGAACCCGTCCTCGGGCGACTGGTCGATGATCACGACGCGCGTGGCGAGCTGCGGGCTCCGCTGCGCGAGTGCAGTGACCACGCTGCCTCCGAGCGAGTGTCCGACGACCGTCGCGTTGACGACGCCGAGCTTCGCCAGCGCCTCGGCGACGGCGGAGGCCTGATCGTCGATCGAGTACCCGCCCCCTGGTTTGTCCGAGCCGCCCATGCCGAGGAGGTCGACGCGGATCACGCGGTGATCCCGCTCGAGCAGCGGCGCGAGCCGATCCCACCAGTCCATCGAGCAGGTGCTGCAATGCACGAGCACGATCGGGGTCCCCCGTGGGTTGCCTTCCTCCAGGACCTGGAGAGTCCCGTTCGAGGTCTCGACAAGCTGCGCACCGGGGTTGCGGAGGTAGGCGTCCTTGGTGGCGTTGGAGACGACGATGGCGTTGATCACCAGCAGGACGACGAGCCCCGCGACCACCCCCAGGGCGATCTTCAGCCAGCGCGGCACTTACATCTAGCCCGTGGAGGGGGCGTCTTCCCGAGGTCCGATGCCGAGCTCGTCGGCGGACCCGGAGAGCGCCTCGATGACCACCGCGATGTGCTCGTCCTGGTCGACGCCCAGCTCCTCGATTCCCCGCTGGATGTCGTCGCGGTTCACAGCCGCGGCGAAGGACGGCGTCTTCAGCTTCTTCTTCACCGACTTGGGCTTCATGCCCTCGATTCCCGTGGGGCGGACGAGCGCGCAGGCGGCGACGAAGCCGGAGAGCTCGTCGACTCCGTAGAGCGTCTTGGCCATCGTGGTCTCCCGGGGGACGCCCATGAAGTCGGCGTGGCCGGCGACGGCGTCGATCACCTCCTGCGGGTAGCCCCGCTCCTCGAGCTCCTTGATCGCGTAGCGCGGATGGCCCGTGTCGAGGTCCGGATAGCGCTCGTAGTCGAGGTCATGGACGAGCCCCGTCACGGCGTACATCTCCTCGTCCTCGTCCCATTTGCGCGCGTAGGCGCGCATCGATGCCTCGACGGCCAGGAGGTGCTTGCGGAGCGAGTCGGACTCGACCCACTCGGTCACCAGCTGCCATGCATCGTCTCGTGAGACCTCCGCCATGGGGCTGGTTACTCTAGGCGCCCATGGAGAAATTCATCATCCAGGGCGGTGCCCCCCTGTCCGGAGAGATCGTCCCGGCGGGCAACAAGAACGCCGCGCTGCCCATTCTCGCGGCCTGCCTGCTCACCGAGGAGGAGCTCCTCGTGCGCAACGTGCCGGAGATCCGCGACGTCAAGTCGATGCTCGGGCTGCTGGAGCGACTCGGCGTCAAGGTGGCGTGGACCGGGCCGAACGAGGTCAGGCTCCAGGCGGACGAGATCGCGGGAACCGAGGTCGACGAGGAGCTCGCCAACCGGATTCGCGCCTCCTTCCTCGTCGCCGGCCCGCTCCTCGCTCGCTTCGGTGAGGTGCGCATGCCACCGCCCGGCGGCGACACGATCGGACGCCGGCGCCTCGACGCTCACCTCGACGCCTTCCGCGACCTGGGCGCGCAGGTCGCCGGCGACGTCTGGATCGAGCTCTCTTCCCCGCCGAACGGCCTGAAGCCGACCCGGATCTTCATGGACGAGCCGTCGGTGATGGGCACCGAGAACGCGCTGCTGGCGGCCGCGCTGACCGAGGGGCCGACCACGATCGCGAACGCGGCCTCGGAGCCGCACGTCCAGGACCTGGCGCGCCTTCTCTGCAAGATGGGTGCGCAGGTGGACGGGATCGGCTCGAACGTGATGACCGTCCACGGGCAGCAGAAGCTGGGTGCGGCCGAGCACGAGATCTGCCCCGATCACATCGAGATCGCGAGCTTCATGGCGCTCGCCGCGGCCACGAGCGGCGAGCTGCGGATCAGGGGCGTGGTCCCGGAGGACCTGGAGGGAATCCGCCGTCACTTCCGCCGCGTGGGCCTCCAGACGATGGTCGAGGGCCAGGACCTGCTGGTGCCGCCGGAGCAGAAGCTGACCATCAGAGACGATCACGGCGAAATGACACCTCAGATCGACGACGGCCCTTGGCCCGCGTTCCCGGCCGACCTCACCTCGATCGCGCTCGCCCTGGCGACCCAGGCCGACGGCACGATCCTGATCCACGAGAAGATGTTCGAGAACCGCCTCTTCTTCGTCGACAAGCTGGTGGCGATGGGCGCTCGGATCACTGTCTGCGACCCCCACAGGGCGATCGTCAGCGGTCCGAGCCGTCTTCACGGCGCTCGGCTGGAGAGCCCGGACATCCGGGCGGGCATGGCCATGCTCATCGCGGCACTCGCCGCGGACGGCACCTCGGAGATCGGGAACGTCGCGCAGATCGACCGCGGCTACGAGCGGATCGACACCCGCCTGCGCGAGCTCGGCGCCCGTATCGAGCGGGTCGCCTCAGAGCGCGTTCCCGGCTAGCTCTGGCCTAGACCGAGTAGGCGTTGTGAAGCTCGGTGAATCTGGGCTCCGGCGGCCCGTCGGGCGCATCGTCGCCGAGCGTCTCTGCAATCCCCGGTCCGAGCCGCGATTGAGCGAACGCCTGGAATGCTTCGGGCGACTCCCAGATGTCGAGGATCCTGAGGGTGTCGCCGTCGAAGCGAGCGGAGTGGGCGATCAGTCCGTTGGGCGGATCGCCCTGGGGATCGACCGCAGCCTCGACCGCGTCGTACTGATCCCGCGTCACCGGAAGCTCCATCTCCATGAAAACGGCCATTCGGTCTCCTCCTCGAGTCGGGGTAGCGGCCGGCCGACCCTATCGCCCCCGACCTTGCAGCTTGTTAAGGACCGCAACGCCATGATGAGCCGATGATTCACCCAACCCCGCCTGGGACACGCGACATCCTCCCCGAGGAGATGCGTGAGCTGCGCGCGCTCGAGACGGCGCTGCGCGCCGCCTTCGAGGGACACGGCTACGGCGAAGTCGCCACGCCGACGATCGAGTACGCGGATGTGCTGCGCCGCGGCGACGAGCGCTATGCGAACGCCGCCTACCGTTTCTTCGACGAGCGGGGCGATCTGCTCGCGATGCGCTCGGACATGACGATCCCGATCGCAAGGCTCGTCGCGACCCGGATGCAGGACGCCGAGCCGCCGTTCCGTCTCTCCTACATCGCCAACGCCTTCCGGGCGGTGAACCCGCAGCGCGGACAGATGCGCGAGTTCACTCAGGCCGGGGTGGAGCTGATCGGCGCACCCGCTCCGGAGGGAACGGCCGAGGTCATCGAGGTCCTGAGTGCGGCGCTCGACGCGGCCGGGCTCACCCGGGCAGTCGTCGGCCTCGGGGACGCCGACCTCTACCGTCAGCTGCTGGCCGAGTTCGGGGTCGAGGGCGAGGACCGAGAGCAGATTCTCGATCGGCTGGCGACGCACGACCTGGTCGGGCTCGAGCTCGCCGTGGATCAGGTGGAGGGCCTCTGGGCGGAGCCCCGCGCGACCCTCCTCGCGCTGCCCGCCATGCGCGGCGGCCCCGAGGTCCTCGATCACGCGACGCAGCTCGGCGGCGATGCCGTGGAGCGCGCGACCCAGCGGCTGCGCGCGACCTATGAGTCGCTGGCCGCCCGCGGTGTCGCCGACCGGGTCCGCCTCGATCTGGGACTGCTCCGCGACCTCGGCTACTACACCGGAGCGATCCTCGAGGTCTACGACCCCGCCCTCGGCCACATCCTCGGCGGCGGCGGCCGCTACGACACCCTGACCGGGCGCTTCGGCCGCGACCTGCCGGCGGCAGGCTTCGCCCTCTTCGTCGAGCGGGTGCACGTCGCGCAGGCCGAGGAGGAACGGCAGGACGGGGGGGAGGGCTGATGCCCGGTGTGGTGGACCTCACCCGCGCCCGCGAGGGCGGCCCCCTCAAGCTCGCCCTGCCGCGTGGCGCCCTCTGGGCGGAGACGCTCGACGCCCTCGACCGAATTGGAGTGGACACCGGTGAGCTGCGGTCCGATTCGCGCTCGCTGGTCTTCGAAGTGGACGGGCTGACCGTCGTGACCATGCGGCCGTCCGATGTGCCCACCTATGTCGAGGCCGGCGCCGCGGACCTCGGGATCACCGGGAAGGACGTCCTGCTGGAACAACCCGACCGGATCGTCTACGAGGTCCTCGACCTCCACTACGGCGCCTGCCGCATGGTCCTGGCCGCACGCGCCGGGGATCCGTCGCTCGACGAGGACGAGCGCCGCCTCGGCGCCATGCGGATCGCCACCAAGTACCCACGTGTTGCGGAGCGCCACTTCGAAGAGAGCGGTCGCCGCGCCGAGGTGATCGAGGTGAAGGGCTCGGTCGAGTTGGCGCCCCTCTCCGGCCTGGCCGACGGAATCGTCGATCTTGTGGCGACGGGGCGCACACTCGCCGACAACGGTCTCGAGGTTCGCGAGGAGATCGCCACCTGCACCGCCCGCCTGATCGCGAACCGCGTCTCGCACAAGCTGCGCGCCGAGGAGGTCGACGACCTCGTGGAGCGGCTCAGGCCGGAGGGGCGATGAGGATTCAGGGCTTCGACTGGGACGGCCGGGATCCCGCCACGCTGGCAGCCGAGATCCGGGGCCTGCAGCCCGGGCTCGGAGAGGTCAGCGGAACCGTCGCGGAGATCATCGAGGCCGTCCGGGAGCGGGGCGACGACGCGGTCGCCGAGTTCGAGGCGCGCTTCGGCGAAGGGCCTCCGGAGCCACGGACCCTCCCAGTGCCGATCGCCGACGTGCGCTCGGCTCTCGAGAGGCTCGACCCGCAGCTCCGTGGCGCGATGGAGACCGCCGCCGCGAACATCCGCGCCGTGGCAGACGCGCAGCTCGCGAACGAGCGCCGGGTGAGGCTCGAGCAGGGGCATGACGTGGAGGTGCGCGAGGTGCCCGTCGGCTCGGCCGCCGTCTACGCGCCGGGAGGAGCCGCCTCCTACCCCTCGACCGTGTTGATGGGCTGTATCCCGGCGAAGACGGCAGGGGTGCAGCGGGTGGTGCTCGCGACTCCGGCGGGCGCCGGGGAGGGCCTGCTCGATGATTCGGTGCTCGCCGCGGCGGCCATCGGCGGAGCCGACGAGATCTATCCGCTGAGCGGCGCCCAGGCGATCGCCGCTCTTGCGATCGGCACGGAGCTGATCGAGCCGGTCGACGTCATCGCCGGCCCGGGCAACCGCTACGTGCAGGAGGCGAAGCGTCAGCTCGCGGGCGAGGTGGGGATCGACGGGATCGCCGGTCCCTCCGAGCTGATGGTGGTCGCCGGCGACACCGCCAACGCCGAATGGATCGCGCTGGATCTCTGCGCCCAGGCCGAACACGGCTCGGACGGACTCGTGATCGCCACCGCCGTCGAGACCGTGATCCTGGACGCGATCGAGGTGGCCGTCGAGCGCGTCGCCGAGCGCCATGGCATCGCCGCTGATGCCCCGCTCGCGCTGGTGGCGGTGCCGGACACCGTGGCGGCGGTGCAGCTCGCGAACGCGGTCGCGCCGGAGCACCTCGAGCTGGTCACCGAGGACGCGACGCTCCTCGCCGAGGGGGTCAGGACAGCCGGGTGCGTGTTCGTCGGTCCCGACGCCGCCACGGCCTTCGGTGACTACGCCGCCGGCTCCAATCACGTGCTGCCCACCGGCGGCGCGGGCCGCTTCCAGGGACCACTCGGCCCCGCTGTCTTCCGGCGCCGGATCTCCATCGTCGAGATGACGCACGCAGCCGCTCGGGAGCTCACCCCGGCGGTCGCTACATTGGCCCGCGCCGAGGGCTTCCCCCTGCACGCCGAATCAGCCGAGATTCGAGGGCGCGGCGGACGCGAAGCGAGCAGCGACCCGATTAAGGACTGAGAAATGAGCCGCACCGCAGAGATCGATCGCGAGACGAAGGAGACGAAGGTCCGCCTCAGGCTGGACCTGGACGGCGGCGAGGCCACGATTTCCACGGGCGTCGGCTTCCTCGACCACATGCTCGAGCTGCTCTCCCGCCACGGCAGGATGGGCCTCGACCTCGAGGCCAGCGGCGACCTCGAGACGGGCGCGCACCACACCACCGAGGACGTCGGAATCTGCCTCGGCCAGGCGATCGACGAGGCGCTCGGGGACCGCGCGGGGATCCGCCGCTACGGCTCGGCGCTGGTGCCGATGGACGAGGCGCTCGGGGAGTGCGCGATCGACATCTCGGGCCGGCCCTACTGCGCCTTCGCCGCCGATCTCCCCGACGTGACCATCGCCGGATTCGACTCCGAGCTCGCCGAGGAGTTCTTCCGCGCCGTCTCCAACAACGCCAAGATCACGCTCCACATCTGCATCCGGTCCGGCTCCAACGCCCACCACATGATCGAGTCCTCGTTCAAGGCCTTCGCCCGCGCGCTGCGCGAGGCCGTCTCGATCGACCCCGACGAGACGGGCGTGCCCTCCACCAAGGGCACGCTCACCGAATGACGCGGATCGCGATCCTCGACTACGGGATGGGCAACCTCCGTTCCGTGGAGAAGGCCCTGGAGAGGGTGGGGGCGGAGGCCGAGATCACATCGAACCCGGCTCGCGTCGAGTCGGCCGACGGCGTGATCCTGCCCGGCGTCGGGGCGTTCCCTCGCGCCATGGAGCGTGTCCGGGACGCGGGCCTCGACGAACTGCTGGCCGGCCGGATCGAGGCCGGGGTGCCGGTGCTCGGGATCTGCCTCGGAATGCAGCTCCTGTTCGAGTCCTCGGTCGAGAACGAGGGCGGAAGCGGCCTCGCCCTCCTCGGCGGTGTCGTCGCTCCCCTCGAGGCCAACGGCTACAAGGTGCCGCACATCGGCTGGTCCCCGGTCCGGTGGGAGCAGGAGTCCGAGCTCACCGCGGGACTGGCCGAGGAGACGCCCTTCTACTTCGTCCACTCCTTCGCGCCGCGTCCCGCCACCGACAGCGACGTACTGGGGACGGCCGCCTACGGCGCCCGTTTCGCCTGCGCCGTGGAGCGCGCGCCCCTCTACGGAGTCCAGTTCCATCCCGAGAAGTCGAGCTCCGCCGGGCTCGGTCTGCTGCGAAACTTCAGCTCGATCTGCAGTTGATCCTCTTCCCCGCGATCGACATCCGCGGCGGCAAGGCCGTCCGGCTCGTCCAGGGGGACTACGAGCGCGAGATGAAGTACGACGACGACCCCGTCGTCGCGGCGAGGCGATGGGTCGACGGCGGTGCCAGCTGGCTGCACGTCGTCGATCTCGACGGTGCCAGGGCGGGGGAGCCCATCAACCTCGAGCAGGTCCGGGGGATCGTCGCGGCCGTCAGCGTCCCGGTGCAGCTTGGCGGCGGCCTCCGCGACTCGAAAATGGTCGAGGATGCGATCTCGTCCGGGGTGGAGCGAGTCGTGCTGGGAACCGCGGCCGTCCGCGACCCGGACGTGGCGGAGGCGATCGCGGCGGCTCACGGAGACCGCGTGGTGGCCTCGGTCGACTCACGCTCGGGGAAGGTGGCCGCGGAGGGCTGGACGGAGGGCACCGACCTCGACACGACCGATGTGATCGCAGAGCTAGCGAGCAGGGGCCTGAGGCGCTTCGTCTACACGCCGGTCGACGTCGATGGGCTGATGGAGGGACCCGACCTCGACTCGCTGAAGGACGTCGCCTCCGCGGCCGACGGAGAGGTCATCTACTCGGGCGGCGTTGGATCGCTCGACGACCTCCGCGCCCTCGCCGGACTCGGGCTCGACAACGTCGAGGGCGTGATCGTCGGGCGCGCTCTCTACGAGCAGCGCTTCACCGTCCCTGAGGCGCGGGCCGCGCTCGGACCGTAGGGTGCGGGCCATGCTTCGCCGTCTGTTCGGCCCATTCTTCGTCTTCGCGGGAGTCATGCACTTCGTCAAGACCCGCTGGTACGAGCGGATCATGCCGCCCTACGTCCCCCGCCACCGCGAGGTGGTGTACGCGAGCGGCGTCGCGGAGATCGCCGGCGGCCTGGCGACTCTGCACCCGGCGACCCGCCGCGCCGGCAGCGCCTGGAGCATCGCCACGCTGATCGCCGTCTTCCCGGCCAACCTCCACATGGCGATGGAGCCGGAGAGATACGAGAAGGGCATCCCGGGTGGCCGCACCGCCCTCTACGTCCGGCTGCCGGTACAGCTGCTCTTCATCGCCTGGGCGTACGCGGCCGGCGACTGGGACTAGCCCCGGCTAGCTCCGGCGTCGAAGAATGGAGCCGATCACGAACAGCGCCGCGACCGCGACGAGCTGGCCGCCCAGAATCACGCGGTTGAGGTCGAACGCGGGCTGCCAGGCCACCTGGCCATCTCGGACGACGTAGGCGCCGACCGGCCTAGCGCGCAGGCCGAAGCCACCGCCCGAACCGGTTTGGCCCTCGTCCTGCTGTCCTTCGCCTCCTCCTCCGCCTCCCATGACCATGGCGGCGGGAATGATCGTGATCCCGTCTTGCTCATAGGCCTCTCCGTAGACGCGCTTCACCGTGATCGCGTCGCGGGCGTCGGCGATTGTCTCCGTCAAGTTCATCGCTCCTCCTCGGGTAGGACCGTCGCTACGCTCGCTACATGGTCCTGAAGCGGGTCATTCCCTGCCTCGACGTCGACAACGGGCGCGTCGTCAAGGGCACGAACTTCGTCGACATCCGCGACGCCGGCGACCCGGTGGAGCTCGCCGAGCGCTATGACGCGGAGGGTGCCGACGAGCTCATCTTTCTCGACATCACCGCCTCCCACGAGAGTCGTGACACGATCGTCGAGCTCGCCCGCCGTACCGCGGACAACGTCTTCATCCCCTTCACGATCGGCGGGGGCATCCGCTCGGTCGAGGACGCCCAGGCGGTCCTCGACGCCGGCGCCGACAAGGTCTCCGTCAACTCGGCGTCCCTGGAGCGGCCCGAGCTGATCTCCGAGCTCGCCGCAGTCTTCGGCTCGCAGTGCGTCGTCATCGCGATCGATGCGAAGCGCGCGCCAGCCGGCTGGGACGTCTACACGCACGGGGGTCGCACCAAGGTCGACGGGCGTGAAGCGGTCGACTGGGCGAAGGAGGCGACCGGGCTCGGCGCCGGCGAGGTCCTGCTCACAAGCATGGACCGGGACGGGACCACCGACGGCTACGACCTCGAGCTGACCCGGGCGGTCGCGGAGGCCGTGAGCGTCCCGGTGATCGCATCCGGCGGCGCCGGCGAGCTCGATCACCTCGTGTACGCCGTCGAGGCCGGGCACGCCGACGCGGTCCTCTGCGCCTCGATCTTCCACTACGGGCGGCACACGGTCGCCGAGGCCAAGCGGCGCATGCAGCGGGCCGGGATCCCGGTCCGCACGGGCTAGTCGCCTACTTCTTCTTCTGCTTCTTCTTGCCGCCGGACGGCTGAGTCGTCGTCTGGCCCGCGGACGGCGTCTTCGGCTGCTTCTGGAGGAGTCCGTCCTTCGCCGGGCCGGTCCCCGGCCGGAGGGAGTAGAGAGTCTTGTAGCCGGTCAGGAACAGCTGCTTGCCGTTGGAGATCACCGGGTTGTAGGCGCCGTCCTGATACTGGAAGACCTTGTGCCCGTTGCGGACGTCGAAGCCGTATGTCGAGGTCGTCTTCAGGTCGGCGACGTAGGCGACGTCCCCGATGAGGCTCGCGGCGCCCGAGATCGCGCCGAGGTCCGGGACACTCCAGCGCTCCTCGCCGGTCCGCGCGTCGAGCGCGTAGAACGTCCCGTCGTAGGAGCCGAAGTAGATCGAGGGCGGCGTATCCGGCGTTCGCGCGGCGATCGCGGCGGCGTAGACGTAGTTGCCGGTCGAGTGGGACCAGGCCAGGTCACCGGTTTGCTGATCGAAGCTGTACATGCGCCCGTCGGCGTTGCCGGCATAGACACGGCCGAACGCGACCGTCGCCGCTGCGTAGAAGCGACCCGAGCGGCCGAAGCCCGTCCCCTGCGAGCCGGCCTGCCATTTGATCGAGCCGTCCTTGACCCGAATCGCGTTCATCTCGCCGCTGTAGTCGCCGATGTAGATGACCCCGTCCTCGTAGGCGGGGGAGGCCTTGACCGCCCCGTTCACGTGCCGCTCCCAGATCGTCGCCCCGGTCTGCTTGTTCAGGGCGAAGACCGTGTCGCACTCGCAGCCGACGATCAGCTTGTTGCCGACGATCAGCGGGGAGGACTCGGATCTGCCGGGAAGCGGGTGCTTCCAGAGGATGTGGCCGTCGGACTGCGCCATCGCGACCACCTGTCCCGGCTCGAGGTTCGCGACGTAGACGGCGCGGTCGCTGTAGGTCGGAGACGAAGCGTTCAGGTGCGCGATCTGCTGCTTCCAGCGAGCCTTGCCGGTGCTGGCCTTCACCGCAAAGGCCATGCCGTTGTTGTTGACGCCGAAGAGCTGGTTGCCGGCCAGCACCGGCGAGTACTCGAGCAGGTGGTTGCCCTTGAACCGCCAGCGGATCGCGAAGGGGGGCTTGACCTCAGGCGCATCCAGGTAGCGCGTCTTCTCCGGGTTGAGCCCGTAGGTGGGCCAGTTGGTGAGGCCGCTGACAGGGGCCGGCGTGGTGGCGGTGATGGTGCACGGCGCCGGGCAGGACTTGTCACCCGGCCGCTTCAGGGCCAGGTAGGCGACCGCGGCGGCGACGACCGCCACCGACGCTGCGGCGGCCCCGATCGTCAACCAGCGGTGGTTCGCCCACAGGCCCTTCGCCCGCTCTCGGATGTCCTTCCAGAGGTCCCTGATCGCGCCGCATGGTAGGAAAGCCGCTAATGGCCGGCTCAAGCGACATCGATCCCGCCTCCCTCGGCGAGCGTGTCGACTCCCTGCCGGCGATCTCCCAGCTGAGAGAGATCGCCGCGAGGGTGCCCGCCTACCTCGTGGGCGGCGTGGTCCGGGACCTGCTCCTTGGACGTGCAGTCACGGACCTGGACGTGGCGATCGAGGAGAGCCCTGAGGCGCTCGCCGCCCTGCCCGGCTTCAGCCTGGAGCGCGAGGGACTGTTTCTCACGGGGCGCGTCGAGCTGGGCGAGATCGAGATCGACGTCGCCCAGAGCCGGGCGGAGAGCTATCCGGCACCTGGCGCGCTGCCGGAGGTCCGTCCCGCCCCGATCGGAGAGGATCTCGCGAGACGCGACTTCACGGTCAACGCGATGGCGTTCCCGCTGAGCGAGAAGGGCGAGCTGCTCGACCCGCACGGCGGCGTCGACGACCTGCGGGCGGGCCTGCTTCGCGTTCTTCACGACGGCTCCTTCGTGGACGACCCGACCCGTTCGCTGAGAGCGGCTCGCTACGCGGCGCGCTTCGGATTCGAGCTCGAGCCCGAGACTGAGCGCCTGCTCCGCGAGACCGACCTCTCCACGGTCTCGGAGGACCGCACGGACAACGAGCTGCGACATATAGCCGCCGAGGACGATCCGGCCGCCGCGCTGCGGCTGATCGCCGGCTGGGGGGTGATGCCGAGCCTGGACCCCCAGGCGCCGGACAGGGTCGCCGAGGTGACACGCCTCGCCGCCGAGCCGCCCTGGGCCGGCTGGGTCGATCGCGAGCTGGCGGTGATGCTGGCGATCGTCAGGCCACTGCCCCAGATTCGCGAGCTTGCGGCAGCGACCCCCGAGCGGCCCTCGGAGGCCGTTCGCCTCGCGGGCCCCTGGGACCCGGCGCAGCTTTTGGTCGCCCGCGCGCTCGGAGCGGAGTGGCTCGACCGTTACGCGGCGGACTGGCGCCACGTCGAGCTGGAGATCACCGGCGAGGACCTGCTGGCTGCCGGCATTCCGCAGGGCCCCGACGTCGGTCGCGGCCTCGAGGCCGCCCTCTCCGGCAGGCTCGACGGCGAGATCTCGGGCCGCGACGAGGAGCTGCGCATCGCGCTCGCGGCAGCGCGTGGAGAGATCCCCGAGGACTAGGGCTGGATTTTGGCTGTGAGCCACGCGTAGGATCGCCGTGCCCAACGAAGGAGGTTCCTCGATGTACGCGAGAGTGGTCAGGTTCACGGACGTCAAGCCAGATCGGATCGCCGATATCCGACAGCGCGTGGAGGCCAACGAGGGTCCGCCGGAGGGAGTTCCGTCGACGGGCTTCCAGCTGCTCGTCGACGATTCCCAGGGCACGGCGATCTTCGTCGGCTACTTCGCTTCCGAGGAAGACATGCAGAAGGGGGCAGAGGCCCTCGAGGCGATGGACTCGAGCGAGACCCCCGGCACCCGAGCGTCGGTGGACATGTGCGAGGTGAAGGTCGAGGCTCAGGCCTGAGGGCCCGCGCCGGCGCCCGGACGGGCTGATCTAGCCTGCCCGGGGTGGAGTGGCGCGACCGAGACGGAGTCCGATGGCTGGAGGCGGAGCTGCCCGGCGCGCACGCCGCCTTCTCGACGCGTGTCGGCGGGGTCAGCGAGCCGCCGTTTGAGGCGCTCAACGTCGGCATCCTGACCGGCGACGATCGCGAGCCCGTCCGGGACAACCGAACCCGCCTTGCGGGCGCCCTCGAGCGCGACCCGGCGGGCGTGGTGATGGCGCGCCAGGTCCACGGTGCGGAGCTTCGCGAGCATTCGTCCGCGCAGCAGCCGCGCGTCTACGCCGATGTCGTCGCCAGCCCGTACGAGCTCGACGCGCACTCGACCGACAACCCGGAGCTGACTCCGCTGGTCATGGTCGCGGACTGCCTGCCGGTGGCCATGGCGGGTCCACGAGGCGTGGCGATGGCCCACTGCGGCTGGCGCGGGCTCGCCGCCGGGATCGTCAGCGAGACCGCCTCCGCGATCGACGCGAGGGCCGCGGCGGTCGGTCCCGGCATCGGATCCTGCTGCTATGAGGTCGGCGAAGAGGTGCTCGCCGAGTTCGACGACCTCGACGGCGTCGCCGAGGGACGGATGCTCGACCTGACGGCCGTCGCTCGCGAGCTGCTCGCACGGGCGGGGGTCAGTGCGGTGGAATCGGCCGACCTCTGCACCAGCTGCAACCCGGACCTCTTCTACTCGCACCGCCGCGACGGCGAGCGCACCGGCCGCCAGGCGGGCCTGGTCTGGATTGATTAGTGATGGTCGAGCCGGTCACAGACCTGGAGACGGGGCGGATCCGCTCGAACCTCGAGGAGATTCGCGGACAGGCGGGCCCGGAGGTGGAGATCCTCGCTGCGACCAAGTACGTGCGCCTCGACGACATGGGGGCACTGTCGGAGGCCGGGGTGGGGCTCGTAGGCGAAAATCGCCTTCAGGACCTCGAGGCGAAGCACGAGCGGTGGAACGAGCGGTTCACCTGGGACTTCATCGGCAACCTCCAGAGCCGCAAGGTCAAGCGGATCCTGCCGCTCGTCCGCCTCATCCATTCGGTGGCCTCGGACTCGGTGCTCGAGCAGCTCGGCCGCCACGGCGGTCCGGACACCGAGGTGCTGATCGAGGTCAACCTCTCCGGCGAGGAGGGGAAGGGGGGAATCGAGCCCGCCGAGCTCGATGACTTCATCGAGCGCTGCCCGGTGACGGTCTCCGGCCTGATGACGATGCCCCCGTTCACCGAGAATCCCGAGGAATCGCGGCCCTATTTCGCGCGTTTGGCGGAGCTCGCCGGGGAGCGGGGGCTGAAGCGCCTCTCGATGGGAACGAGCCAGGACTGGCGCGTCGCGGTGGAGGAGGGGGCGACGATCATCCGCCTCGGCTCCGTCCTCTGGGGCTGAAGCGCCGCGTGGCGCCGTCCCAGGCTTCATAATCGGGAAACATCAGGCGGCAGGAATAACCTGCGTCAAGCCGAATCTGAGCCTGTCATGGCCATCAGGGACACATGGAGACGCGCACTCGAGTACTTCGGCCTCGTTGAGGGCGACTACGTCGAGGAGGGCGAGTACTACGACGAGGGCGACACGGGCACGCAGCGGGCGATCGACGACACCGCCGCCCCCCGCGAGGCCGTCGGCTCCTCGCGCCGACGCGGCCGTGAGGAGGACATCGACGACATCTTCGGGGACGAGGAATCCGCACCGCGCCGCTCACGCGCCCGGTCCGTGGACGAAACCGCGGAGGAGCCCCGGCCCAGGCGGGGCCGCAGGCGGGCGCCGGCAGGGGGCAACGGGGGCAGCGTCGCCTCGATGCACGTGGTGACGCCGCGGAGCTTCAACGACGCCCAGCAGGTGGCGGACGAGTTCAAGCGCTCGAAGCCGGTGATCATCAACCTGCAGGGCACCGACCGCGAGCTCTCCAAGCGCCTGATCGACTTCTCCTCCGGCATGACATACGCCCTCGGCGGCGGCATGCAGCGGATCGCGCAGGGCATCTTCCTGCTCACCCCGGAGAACGTCGAGGTCTCCGCAGAAGAGAAGGCCCGCCTGCTCGAGGGCGGCTTCTTCAACCAGTCGTAGTTTCTACGGTCGCGCCCCCACGGGGCGCCGATTAGGGTCCCGTCCGATGCAGGGGAGATCTCGCAGGTTCTCGGTTTCGCTGACCGTGGCCATCGCGACAGCCCTCGTGGCGGCCGGCACGGCGCAGGCGGCCATGGTCACGGTCGGGAGCCCGATCGCGAGCATCGGTAGCGGCGGAGTGGTGGCTCCCAATGGGAGCACCGAGACCGTGGCGAACACCGCGCTGCCGGAGGCCGGAGCACACATCACCTCCCCGGTCAACGGGACGATCGTGAGCTGGCGGCTGGTGAGCTCCTCGGCCACCGGAGATTCCTACGCCCTGCGGGTCCTGCGGCCACAGAGCAACGGGACCTACGAGGGCGTGGGTTCGGCGCCGGTGAGCAATGTGATCGGTGATCAAACCTTCTCGGCGAGCCTCCCGATCCAGGCCGGCGATCTGATCGGCGTGGACATGGCGAACAATGGCGGCGGCATCCGGGCCACCCTCACGCCCACGGTGGGCGCGGCGTGGGACGGCTGGGTCCCGGCCGTTCCCGAGAGCGGCTTCGCGGCCCCAAATCCGATCATTCACGAGACCGACCAGGAGCTGGCCTTCAATGTCGTGGTCCAATACCCGGATCCGGTGGCCACGCCGCCGTCCGGCTCGCCGGCCGCAAAGTCGAAGTGCAAGAAAAAGAAGAAGCACAAGCGCTCGGCCGAGTCCGCGAAGAAGAAGTGCAAGAAGAAAAAGAAGCGCTGAGCGGGCCGGGAGCTAGCGCCGAATAGAGTCCTGCCCATGAAGCTCGGCTTCGTGGGCGCGGGAAACATGGCCGGCGGACTGGCCCGAGGATGGGCCGCGGCGACGGGCGAACCCGGCGCGCCGGAATCGATGGCGTTCGCCGACGCGGACCCGGACAAGGCGCGCGCGCTCGCCGAAGAGGTCGGGGGCGAGGCGGTGGAGGGGAACCTGCCGCTCGCGGACAACGTCGATCTCGTCGTGCTCGCGGTGAAGCCGGACGTCCTCGACGAGGTGGCGCCGGACCTGCTCCAGGCCGGAACGCCCGTGATCTCGATCCTGGCCGGCACGCGCCTCGAGACGCTCCACGAGGCGCTGCCGGGGCTCGACCTGATCAGGGTGATGCCCAATCTCGGCGCCCAGCTGCGCCAGGGCGTGCTCTGCGTCGTCTTTCCGAAGGACACGGACGCCGCGCGAAAGCGCCGGACAACGCAGCTGCTCGGCCTCGTCGGCGAGGTGATCGAACTCGACGAGAGGCTGATCGACGCGGCCACGGCGATCATGGGCTGCTCGCCCGGCTACCTGGCCCTGATGGCCGAGGTCCTGGTGGAGGCAGGCGTCAAGGAGGGCCTGACGGAGGACCAGACGGCGCGGATGGTCGCCAAGGCGATGAGCGCCACCGGAGGCCTCCTCGAGCTTCACGAGCCGGGGGCGCTGAAGCGGGCGGTCGCCTCACCGGGAGGCATGACCGAGGCCGGACTCAATGCGCTCGAGGAGCGCAATATCCAAGAGATCCTGCTGGCCGCGGTGGATGCCTCCCTCGCTCGGGTGCGCGAGTGAGCTTCGTGCTCGCGATCACCCGCGACGACGTCGCGAACTACGTCAACGCGATCTTCCTCGTCTACTTCATCCTGATCTTCATCCGGAGCCTGCTGTCCTGGATCCCACGGATGCCCTACTACCCGTGGCTGCGCGCGACCGTCGATTTCATTCACCAGGTGGTCGACCCCTATCTGAACATCTTCCGGCGGGTGATCCCGCCGATCGGCGCCGGT
>DASTAI010000118.1:0-2670 GCA_035712865.1 Solirubrobacterales bacterium | reverse complement strand
CCGCGCCGGCTACTTCTTCTGCGCGTAGTACTGCGCGTTGATCTCGGTGAACTTCTCCTGCCCGGCCGGAACCTGGTCCTCCGGGAAGATGGCGTCCACCGGGCAGACCTCGACGCAGGCATCGCAGTCGATGCACTCGGCCGGGTCGATGTAGAGCTGGCGGTGATCGTCGAAGTCCGGCTCGTCCCCGGTGGGGTGGATGCAGTCCACCGGGCAGACCTCGACGCAGGTCAGGTCCTTGACGTCGATGCAGGGCTCGGTGATGACATAGGTCATCGGACCGCAGATTTTAGGTGGGCCGCGGGCCGGATGCGTTCGCTAGCCGGCGACCGCGACGGCCTGGCGGTCGACCGCCGCGGCGAGCGACTCGAAGACACCGTCTGCCGTGTCCGTGTGGGCGTTCGGCCCCATCAGGCCGATCCGCCAGATCGGTGGGGCGTCAGGGCCGAGCCCGCCGCCCACCTCGATCCCTTCGGCGAGCAGCTCCCGCTGCACCGCCTTGCCGTCGACTCCGTCGGGCACGCAGACGGCGGTCAGCGGCGCCAGCTGGTGCGCCGGCTCCGCCAGGAGCTCGAAGCCCGCGCAGGAAGCCAGCTGCTGGAAGTAGGTCCCCGCCTCGGTGTGCCTGGCCCAGCGCCGGTCGAGACCCTCTTCGAGGGTCAGTCGAGGCGCCTCGTGCAGCGCATAGATGTGGAGGATCGGTGCCGTGTGGTGGTAGGTCGCCAGACGCTCCACCCAGTAGTCCCGGAGGAGCAGCAGGTCCAGCGAGAACGGGACCGGTGCTCGCCTTGCCTCGATGCGCTCCAGCGCTCGATCGGAGACCGCCACCGGAGACATCCCGGGCGGCGCCGACAGGCACTTCTGGGTGCAGGAGTAGGCGTAGTCGATCCCCCAGCCGTCGAAGTCCAGCTCCACCCCGCCCAGGGTGGTCACGCAGTCCGCCATCAGCAGGGTCTCGCGCCCGCGCATCGCGGCGCCGAGTGCCTCCAGCGGATGCTCGCAGCCGGTCGACGTCTCCCCGTGCACGACCGCCAGCAGTCGCGCGTCCGGGTGGTCTTCGAGCGCGGCGAGCAGGCGCCTGTTCGGGACATGGTCACCCCACTCAGCGCTGACCTCGACCACCTCGGCGCCGGAGCGCCTGGCGATCTCCGCGATCCTGGCGCCGAAGTAGCCGCTCGATCCGACGATCACCTTCTCTCCGGGCTCGACCAGGTTGACGAGGCCGGTTTCCATCCCCGATGTCCCGGTCGCCTGCAAGGGCAGGACGAGCCCGCCCCGCGCTCCGTAGACGAGGCGGAGCATGTCGACGACCTCGAGCAGGATCTCGTGCAGCTCCGGGTCCAGGTGCCCGAGCATCGGCTTCTGCATCGCCTCGAGGGCGGCTGGGTCGACGTTGCTCGGTCCCGGGCCGCAGAGCAGCCGCTCCGACGGCGAGATCGGGGGCAGAACGTTCCTCACCCGGTGCAGGGTCTCACGGCACCTGCACGAGGACAAACTAAGAAAACACTGGAATTGATAGGGAAACGGCTATACCGTCCCGTCATGGCCGTCACCGTCACCCAGCTCTCCGCCTTCCTCGCGGTCGTCCGCCACGGGTCGGTGACCGGGGCGGCCGAGGAGCTGGTGGTGACCCAGCCATCCGTCTCCGCCGCGGTCTCCGCGCTCGAGCGTGAGCTCGGAGTGGATCTCACCGAGCGCGTCGGCAGGAGCATCAGGACGACCCCCGCCGGAGAGGCCTACGCCCGCTACGCCGCGAACGTCCTCGCGCTGCTCAAGGAAGGATCGGATGTGGCGGGGGAGGTCGCCAAGGGCGAGAGCGCCCCGCTACGGGTCACCGCCGTGACCACCGCCGGCGAGTACCTGCTGCCGACGCTCCTGCACGCGTTCCGGGAGCGCGAGCCCGCCGTCGAGATGACCGTCCACGTGGGCAATCGCGAGGAGGTCTTCAGGCGCCTCGAGGCGCACGAGGCCGACGTCGCGATCTCGGGCCAGGCCCCCACCGAGCGCGGTTTCGAGGGAACGGCCTTCCTCGACAACCCGTTCGTCCTGATCACCTCAGCCGAGGATCCTCTGGCGAAGCGGGCCTGGGTCGCCGTGGACGAGCTCGCCGGCACCCCCTGGCTGATGCGCGAGGAGGGGTCCGGGACGCGCCGGCTCTGCGAGACCTATCTCAATTCCCATCAGCTCCAGCCACCGATGCTGACCCTGGGATCGAACGGCGCGATCAAGAGCGCCGCACAGGTGGGACTCGGAGTCGCGCTGCAGTCGCGAGAAGCTGTCGCCCTGGAGCTCGAAGTCGGCCTGCTGAAGACGATCCGCCCGCGCGGCGGCCTGCCGAAGCGCTCCTGGTACGTGGTCCGATCCACGGTCGGTCCCGGCTCCGAGGCGACGAGGGCATTCACCGAGTTCGTCCACTCCCCCGCCGCGGCCGAGGCCCTCGCCCGGTCGCACGGCGACGAGGTCAAACGAACGCGCCGACGCCGGTAGCGGCAGAGCTAGGTGTGAAGCGCCGAATCGGCGCCGGTCACGTTGGGCGGGTGTCCGTCGTGTGGATCGATTCCCGCTCCGATCTCGGCCCGGGTCGAGACCAGGTGGTAGAGCAACAGCACCTGGGCGAGCGCCAGCGACTGGGAGCGGTGGAGCTCCGTGCCGATCGTGAACTCTCCGAGC
>DASTAI010000117.1:0-2699 GCA_035712865.1 Solirubrobacterales bacterium | reverse complement strand
GTGGCAGCGGGTTGGTGGGTGGTGGCCCTGATCGCCGGTGTCATCCTGGGGCGGCCCGACCGGGCGGCGGACGCGATGCGAGGCGTGCTCGCCGGGGCGCGGATGGCCACCTCCCTGCCGTCGCTGGACAACCCGACGCGCGCAGCGCTGGGCCGGCTCTGGCCGATTGGAGCCTTCGCCCTGGTCGCCGGCGTGGTCGGAATCTTCCTGCCCGGCGTGGCGGCGATCGGCACGGGGTTTGCGCTGGCGGCCGCGCTCTCGTGGCGAGGCCGCGAGGGAGCGGTCGCGGCGATCGAGGAACGCGACGGCGTGCGCTTCTACGTCGAGCCGGGCTCGGCCCTGCAGCCCGTCAAGCTGATCCGCACTCCCGGCCTCCGCCGGGACCGCCCGACTCCCGGACACCCGCCCCCTCCGGCTGCAGCGGCTTAGGGGCGCGCAACCCAGAGGGTCGCGCGCCCCTTCGCAGCTAGGCCTGAGCGATCGCCGGCTCGCCCGTCTCGGCGTTCGACATCTCGACGTGCGCGCGGCTGTCGCGGGTCCGGATCAGGACCAGGGTGGCAACGAAGCCCAGCGCGGCGATCACGGCGCCACCGAGGAACGCGCTCTGGAATCCCTCGGTGAGCGCGTTCGGGAGGCTCGAGCCGCCGGCCGCCAGCACGTGGTCGGTCCGCGACGTTGCGATCGTCGAGAGCACGGCCAGACCGAGGGCGCCGCCGATCTGCTGCGACGTGTTGATCAGGCCGCTCGCCAGGCCCTGCTCGCTCTCCTTCACGCCGGAGACGGCGGCGATCGTCGAAGTGACGAAGCCGAACCCGAGTCCCATCGCTGCGAGCAGCGAGGGCCCGAGGATGTCGGTCAGGAAGCCACCGCCGACCGATACCTGGCTGAATCCAAGGAGCCCCAGTGAAACGAACAGCAACCCGGCCGCCAAGATCGGCTTGAAGCCGAACCTGGTGACGAGCTGTCCACCAACGCCCGCGGCGACGATGATCGTCAGCGCCAGCGGCAGGTAGGGGAGCCCGGCGTGGATCGCGCTGTAGCCGAGCACCTGCTGCATGTACAGCGAGATGAAATAGAACATCGAGAACAACGAGGCGCCGAGCAGCACCCCAACCACGTTGGCGCCGGTCAGGGTCCTACTCCGGAAGATCCGGAACGGCACCAGAGGGGCCTTCGACCGCTGCTCGATCACCACGAATGCTGCGATCAGGGCGGCGGAGATGGCCAGCAGGCTGACGATCTTTGTCGAGCCCCACCCGGAGGTACTGGCGTCGAGGAAGGCGTAGGCCAGGAGCGAGAGGCCGGCGGTGATGCTGACGGCACCCGCCGCGTCGTAGTGCCGCGTTGCGGACTCGGAGCGGCTCTCGGCGATCAGCCCCGGAGTGAAGGCGAGGGCGATCAGGGCGACGGGAACGTTCACCCACAGCACCCACTGCCAGCCGAGGCTCTCCGTGAGGATCCCGCCGAGCAGAACGCCGACGGCACCGGCCGAGCCGGCGACCGCACCCCAAGCTCCAAGGGCCTTGTTGCGCTCAGCCCCGTCCTTGAACAGGGTGGTGACGATCGAGAGCGCCGAGGGGGAGACGATTGCGGCGCCCAGACCCTGCGCGGCGCGGGCGGCGATCAGCTGGCCCTGCGTTGCGGCGAATCCGGCCGCCAGCGACGCGACACCAACCACTGCGAGGCCGGTCATGAAGACGCGGCGTCTCCCGAGCAGGTCAGCGGCACGCCCCCCCAGGAGCAGGAAGCCTCCGAAGGCGATGACGTACGCGTTCACCACCCAGGGCAGGTTGGCCTCCGAGAAGCCGAGACCCTTGCCGATGCTCGGTAGGGCGACGTTGACGATGGACGCATCGAGCACGACGATGAACTGCGCGACGCAGAGGAGGATCAGCGCGGTCCAGCGTCTATCTAGATATTCCTGGGCTGTGGTCATGCGGTCCTCCTTCTACGTGACGGGTCGATTCTCGGTTTTGCTCTTAAGACGAATGGACTTGGCTCTAATCGACAACTGAGGTAAAGTAATCGGAACCTGAGTTCCGTTTCCAGTACTATACGGAATTACAGTTCCGTTTGCATCCCAACATCAATGACTCCCGTCACACAAACCAAGCCCCGCCCCGCCGGCAAGCCGGTCAGGGTCGAACGCGCTCAGCGGTCGGACGCCCGCCGCAACCGGGCCGCTGTGATCGAGGCGGCAAAGAAGCTGTTCGCCGACGAGGGTCTGGATGCCCAGATGCCCGACGTCGCGAAGGCGGCGAAGGTCGGAGTCGGCACCGTCTACCGGCACTTCCCCACGAAGGACGACCTGATCGCTGCCCTTGCCGCGGAGCGCTTCGAGCGCCTCGCCGAGAAGGCACGCGAAGGGATCGCCAACGACGACTCCTGGGAGGGGCTTTGTGAGTTCATCCGGTTCTCGGCGCGGATCCAGGCCGATGACCGTGGGCTCTGCGAGGTGATGGGATCGCGCCCCGAGGTGATGGACGCATCGGCGCGGGGAGCCGGGCTGGACAAGCTCGCCGACCAGCTGGTCAGACTCGCGCAGCGGTCCGGGGATCTTCGCAAGGACGTCCAGTGGGAGGACATCGCGATGACCGCCTGCGCGCTGGGACAGTCGACCCAGGCGCAGATGGGCCCCGGTACCGGCCGCTGGCCGCGGCTGGTAGAGCTCGTGATCGACGGCCTGCGAGCACCCGGCA
>DASTAI010000116.1:0-8293 GCA_035712865.1 Solirubrobacterales bacterium | reverse complement strand
TGATCCTGACGCTGGTGATGGGGCTGACCGGGTACCTGCTGCCCTTCGACCAGCGCTCCTACTGGGCGACGATCGTCGCCAACAACATCACCGCCACCGGGCCGGTGGTCGGGCCCTACCTCGCCGACTTCCTGCGGGCCGGCCCCGAGATCGGGGCCACGACGCTGTCGCGGTTCTACGCGATACACATGCTCTTAGTCCCAGGGCTGATCTTCGCCCTGATCGGAGCCCATCTGTATCTGGTGGTGAAGCTCGGCACCACGGCGCCGCCGTGGCTTCGCGCTCAACGGCCCAAGTCCCTCCGCAAGGAGGAGGTCGGGTGAACCGCCAGGAGAAGGAGAAGTACCTCCTCGACTACGAGGTCCTGAAGAAGAAGGGCAAGCCCTTCTTCCCCTACGCCGTGCTCAAGGACTCCACCATGGCCCTCGTGATGGCGCTGGTGATCGTCTGCCTGGCGATCCTGCTCGGCGCGGAACAGGGCCCGAAGGTCGACCCCACGACGACCACGTATACGCCGCGACCGGAGTGGTACTTCTTCTTCCTCTTCGAGCTGCTCCGCGTGATCAAGCCGCCCTGGGCGGTCCCGATCGCCACCATCGGGATCCCGACGATATGCATGGTGCTGCTCCTGCTCCTGCCGTTCTACGACCGTAACCCGGAGCGGCGAATAGAGCGACGGCCGATCGCCCTCACCGCCGGCATCCTCGTGATCATCTCGATGGCCTACCTGACCTTTCTCGGCGCCACCGCGGGGCCGCCGAGCCAGGTCGACCTGAAGACGACCGCCGCGCTGGAGCCCGGCAAGGAGGTCGTGGCCCAGTCCGGCTGCCTCGCCTGTCACAAGCTGGGCGACAACGGCAACAACGGCCCGGGCCCCGAGCTGACCGAGATCGGCGCGCGCTTACCGCGCAACGCGATCGCACGCTCCCTCGAGGTCGGCCCGAGCATCATGCCCTCGTACGCCGGCCTGCCGCCCCAGAAGTTCCAGGCTCTGACGGCATATCTCGCCTCGCTCAACTGAGCAGCGTTCTAACCTCGAACCGATGAGTGTCTCGTCCGACACCGAGGCCGGGGGCGACGTTCCGCACCGGGACTCCGAGGAATTCGCCGAGCAGGTCCGGGGCATGTTCGACCGGATCTCCGGCGTCTACGACCTGATGAACTCGGCGATGAGTGCCGGCCTCCATCACCAGTGGCGCGAGCGGGCCGTCGATCGGGCGGAGGTGGGCTCAGGTTCGGATGCGCTCGACGTCTGCTGTGGGACGGGCGACCTCGCGCTCGAGCTGCGCCGCAGGATCGGGCCGGATGGCCGCGTCGTCGGCTCCGATTTCTCCGAGCCCATGCTCGAGCTGGCGCGCCGCAAGAGCGGAGACGAGGGCCTGCCGGTCGAGTTCGGCTGGGCGGACGCCCTCGACCTGCCATATGGGAATGACAGCTTCGATGCCGTGACGATCGGCTTCGGAGCCCGGAACCTCGCCGACCTCGATCTCGGCATCGCCGAGATGACGCGCGTCCTGCGCCCCGGCGGCAGGTTGGTGATCCTCGAGATCACGCGGCCCCGGCGGCAGCCCCTCTCGGGCTTCTACTCGGTCTGGTTCGACCGGCTGGTGCCGGCGCTCGGCTCGCTCGCGGGCGACGCCGAGGCGTACAGCTACCTCCCGGACTCCGTGCGGACCTTTCCCGAGCCCGAGGAACTGGCCCGCAAGCTGGACGGAGCCGGCCTCGAGGGGATTCGCTGGCTGCTCCTGGCCGGCGGCATCATCGCGATCCACAGCGGCAGGAAGCCGGCGTGACGCGCTCGTCCGTACCACCACCCGTGACCGCCGTGATGGATGCCGCGAGCGCCTGGCTGCCCGCGCGCATGGCGGTGGTCGAGGAGAGGCTCGGCGAGCTCGCCGGCGGCTACGGGCCGAAGCTTGGAGAGGAGGCCGAGGCGACACTGAAGGCCGGCGGCAAGCGGCTGCGCCCGATCCTCGTGCTGATGGCCGCCGGCGACGGCTCGGGGGACCGCGCCATCCGCGCCGCGACCGCCGTCGAGCTGCTCCACATGGCGACCCTCGTCCATGACGACGTCCTCGACGGAGCGCCCGTGCGCCGTGGCCGGCCCACGGTGGTCGCCCGCTCGGGGCGGGAGCGCGCCGTCGGAGTCGGCGACCTGCTGCTTTCCCGCGCATTCGCCGAGTTGGCGGACGGCGGCGGCGACGCCGAGGTGGCGGAGCTGAGCGCGGCGTCGGTCGCGCTCGCGCTCGGCGAGCTGGCGCAACGGAGCGACGCCTACGACACCTCGATCACCGAGGAGCGCTACCTCTGGCGCTGCTCCCTGAAGACGGCGCGGTTGTTCGAGTCGGCCTGCCGGGTCGGACGGCTGGCCTCGGGGGGCCCGGGCACGGAGGAGCTGGCGAGCTTCGGGCGTGAGATCGGTCTCGCCTTCCAGCTGCTCGACGATGTGCTCGACGTCACCGGGCCGCCCGAGCGCACCGGCAAGGCGCGGGGTACCGATCTCCTCGACGGGACCGTGACGCTGCCCCTGATCCTCGCGCGCAGGCTCGACCCCGGTCTCGAGTCGGTGGAGCTGCGCGGTCTCGATCCCGCCGAGGCGGAGACGATCTGCGATCGGATCGCGGCGACCGACGCGCTCGAGGCGGTGCGCGGTCGGGCGAGGGACGGGATCGAGGACGCGAAGGCGATCATCTCGTCGGAGCACTTCTCCGACGAGGAGCGTCAGCTGCTCGGGATGATCGCCGACGGAGTCGTCGAGCGCTATTCATGAGGAAGAGCGGCCCGAAGGCCGCTCTTCCTGCAGGGAGGTGACTCGATTGGAGTGGTACTTCTTCTAGGGTGCTGCGCGCTAGAAGTCCTCTGGGAGGATGCTGTCGCTCGCCAGCGCGCCGGCGAGGCGGTCGGCCTCTTCCTCCATGTTGGCGCGGGTGAGCGCGCGCAGGTCCTCGATCAGCTCCTGGCCACCGCGGTCGAGCTCTTCGTCGAAGCAGTCGACTTCGTTCTGGGAGTAGCTGTCCTGGCCCCACCACTCGCACTCCGGGCAGCGGAGCTCGACGTTCCAGTGCCCGTCGCCCTGTTCGTGCCAGTTGACCGGCTGCACCAGCGAAGAGGAGCAGCTGGGGCAGGCGTGCATTCCCTCGGCGGACTTGCCACCGGCACGCGGGGCAACGTGCCCCTCGGGCTCGGTCTTTGTGCGCCTCGGAACTCCCATCGTGGGTGTCATATCGGGCGCCTCGAGGGCGACCTTTAGCCGAAAATTGGGGGTGTTTTCAGCCCTGCGGACAATCCGCAGGGCCGCTGCGACGAGGCCCCTACATACACTGCTGCCATGGTCCTCAGCGATCGCACGATCAAGGAGGAGATTGCCGCCGGGAGGCTGGTGTTCGACCCCTTCGACGAGTCGCTCGTCCAGCCTTCGAGCGTCGACATGCGGGTGGACCGGGCCTTCCGCGTCTTCGCCAACTCCCGCTACCCGTACATCGACGTGCGCAGACCGATGGAGAACCTCACCGAGCTTGTGACCGTCGAGGATGGGGAGCCCTTCATCCTGCACCCCGGAGAGTTCGTGCTGGGCCAGACGCTCGAGCGCGTCCGCCTCCCCGACGACCTGGTGGCACGGCTGGAGGGCAAGTCCTCGCTCGGTCGCCTGGGCCTGGTCATCCACAGCACCGCGGGCTTCGTGGACCCGGGCTTCGCCGGCAACCTGACGCTGGAGCTCTCCAACTTGGCGAACCTCCCGATCACGATCTACCACGGGATGCCAATCGGGCAGATCTCGTTCATGCGAATGGACGGCCCCGTCGAGCACGCCTATGGCGCCAGCGAGGCCGGGAGCAAGTACCAGGGGCAGACCGAGCCGACGGCGAGCCGGTTCTATCTCAACTTCCCCCAGAAGAGCGAACCGAACGGTGGTTCCGCCGATCGCGAGCGAACCAAGGGCTAGCTTGCGGCGGCTTCAGGTCCTGCCGCTAACATCCGACCGATGCCCAACGTGGGACCGCTCGAGATAGCCGTCGTTCTCATCATCGTCCTGATCATCTTCGGCCCGAAGCGCCTGCCGGAGCTGGGTCAGTCGATGGGGCGGGGCATCCGCGAATTCAAGAACTCGCTCACCGGCGACAAGGACCAGGATGAGGTCGACGAGAAGCGGCGCGAGCTAGAGGCGAGCCAGCAGGTGCAGGTGAGCCAGCCGCAGCCGCCTCCCGCCGCAGCGAGTACCGAGAAGCCCGCGGAGCCCGTCGAGGGCGAGGTCGTCACCGAGAACAAGGGCTAGCAATGGCCCGGCTGCGGCCGGTCGACTTCGAAGACCGGCTCACGCTCGTCGAGCACCTCGACGAACTCCGTACGCGCATCATCATCATGATCGTCGCGTTCGTGGCGGCGTTCGCTCTCTGCTTCTGGCAGAACAGCACGCTGCTCGACATCGCCAACGGGCCGCTTCCGGGCAACAAGGAGCCGATCACCTTCGGCGTGGCCGAGCCGTTCACGACGACGGTCACGATCAGCGCCTACGCCGCGCTGGTCATCGCGCTCCCGGTGATCCTCTACCAGCTCTACGCCTTCACGCTGCCGGCGCTGACCGACAGGGAGAAGCGGGTCGTGATCCCGTTCCTGATCATGGTGCCGGTGCTCTTCGTCGCCGGGGTCGTCTTCGGCTACTTCGTCGTGCTGCCCGCCGCGACGAAGTTCCTCCTCAACTTCAACGACACCCAGTTCAACATCCAGATTCGCGCGCGCGATTACTACAGCTTCTTCACCCTCACGCTCGCCGTCATGGGCCTGATCTTCCAGCTGCCCATAGGGATCCTGGCGGTGACACGGCTGGGGATCGTCACGCCGGACCAGCTGTCGCAGAACCGCCGCTACGCCTACATCATCCTGCTGGTCGTCGCGATGCTCCTGCCGGGCACGGATCCGGTCACGATGCTGATCGAGGCCGTGCCCCTGCTCGTGCTCTTCGAGGCGAGCGTGTTGCTCGCCAGGCTGTTCGGGAGATCGCACGAGGAGGCCGGCGAGCCCGAGATCGCCGTCTCCGAGCCGCCTCCCAGCGGCGCCGCGTAGGCGCCCAGGCCCACCCGACCCTCTACGCTTCACCGCCGTGCTCTTCGACCTTCAGAGCCCACGACGACGGCGAGTCATCCGCGTCACGTTCGGCGCCCTGGCCGCGATCTTCGCGATCAGCTTCGTCTTCCTCGGCGTCGGCACCGGAGGCGGCGGCTTCAGCTTCAGCGACCTCTTCGGCGGCAGCAGCAGCGGCAGCGCCGCCAGCGCCTTCGACGACGACATCCAGGCCGCCCAGCAGCAGCTGGCGGCGAATCCGAACGATCCGGCCACCCTCGGCCGTCTCGTCCAGCTCCACTATCAGGCGGGTATCGCGAACCAGAACAGCGACGGCACGCTGACCAGCGACGGCGAGCAGCAGCTCCGGGAGGCCGCCGACACGTGGACGAAGTACGTCAAGGCGAGCAACGGCAACCTCGACGCCGCACCCGCCACCTTTGCGCTCAACGTCTTCGACCAGCTCGGGCAGATCGACTTCCAGCAGGCTCGAACCGACACGACCTCGACCGAGGCGCTCAGCGACGTGAACGCGGCCGTGGCCGACTGGAAGAACGCCGCCCAGGCTCAGCAGGCCCTGATCGAGGCCAATCCGAAGCAGGCCAACGCCAACAGCTACGGGCGCCTGGCCTCCTATCTCTACCTTGCCGGCGACACCAAGGGAGCTCAGCAGGCCATCGCGAACGCGCAGAAGAGCGGCGGCGGCCAGGCTTCGACGCTCGAGAACCAGCTGACCCAGATCAAGCAGCTCGGCCAGCAGCTCCAGGCAGCAATCGCCCAGCTCACGAAGCAGCAGCAGAAGTCACAGGCACAGGGGACTGGCGGCACCCCGCTCGGAGGCAGCGGAGGCGGCGGCAACCCGCTCGGCGGCCTGGGCACCGGCGGGCTCTAGCTCGCCCGGCCGCCTCGGGTCGGGGAACGCCTTTCCCTTCCTATACTTCCGCCCCCACCGGGCCGTTAGCTCAGCTGGTAGAGCAGGAGACTCTTAATCTCAAGGTCACAGGTTCGATCCCTGTACGGCCCACTCTCAGATGTCGGCGGGACGACTTCGCGGGCTGCTGATCGCGGCGGCAGCAGTGACCGCCACTCTTTGCCTGGCGGTGGTCTGCATTGGAGCGCCGCCGTTCGGCGCGCCCCGGGCGCAGGCCCAGGCCACCGGTGACCTCTGCCTCAGCGCCGAGCCACCCGCGCTCTCGGCGCCGCCGCAGCGACTGCGATTCGGGATCTCGCCCCTGGCGGCGGGCAGCGCCGGCGCGACGCAGATTCAGCCGCACCCGGAGGATCCCGCGGCCGCGCTGCGGGAGCTCGGGCGCCTGCGCCCTCATCGGCGCCAGCTCCTCCTCCGGCTGAACCGGATGTTCATGTCGGACGGCGAGGCGGGGATTCAGCGGTTCGCCGGACTGGTCGATGGCTACGCGCGGGCCGGGTTCGACGCCGAGCTGCAGGTCCGCTATCACCCGGGAGCCGGCGAGGAAGGCGACATGGCGGCCTGGAGCCGCTACGTCCGGCGGGCGGCCGGGGTCCTCGGCAAGCGGCCCTCGGTGAAGGCGCTGGCGATCACGAACGAGGTGAACTTCCCGATCTCGCCGAACACCTCGGACGGGAACTACGCCGGCGCGCTCCAGGCGATCGTCACGGGCGTGGTCGCGGCGCGGCGGGAGCTCGACCGGATCGGCCGCCCCGACGTCGAGCTCGGTTTCTCGTTCGCCTGGCGCTGGATCCCGACCTCGGACGCCGACTTCTGGCGCCAGCTCGGGTCCCTGGCGACCCCCGGGTTCCGCCGCGCCCTCGACTACGTCGGCCTGCAGATCTATCCGGGCCTCGTCTATCCACCCGCCTCGGCGGCGGCGTCGGCGGGTGCCGACACCGTCGAGGCGCTCACCCTGATGCGCGACTGCTACATGCCGCAGGCCGGCATCGGCCGCGGCGTCGCTCTCTGGGTGACCGAGAACGGCTACGCGACCAATCTGGCCAGGAGCGAGGGCGACCAGGATCTCGCTCTGCGCTCCACGCTCGATTCCATCCATCGCTACTCGGGAACGCTGGGCGTGACCGACTACCGCTGGTTCAACCTCCGCGACAACGACTCCGCCGGCGCCGATCTCTTCGCGGCCGTCGGTCTCCTCCGCGACGACTACTCCGAGAAGCCGGCGTTCGCCAGCTACCGCTCCTACATCCAGCGGATCGGCACCCACCGCCGGAAGCCGCGCCGCTGCGCTGGACGCATCGCCACGCTGGTGGGAACCTCCGGCCGGGACGTCCTGCGCGGGAGCCGGGGCCCCGATGTCATCGCCGCCGGCGCAGGCAGGGACGTCGTGCGCGGCGAAAGTGGCGCCGACTGGATCTGCACCGGCACGGGTCGTGACGCCATCCGCGGAGGGCGCGGGTCCGACACGCTGATCGGCGGGAAGGGGGCGGATCGCATCTGGGGGGGTCCCGGGCGTGACCGCTGTCCCGGGGCCGCAGCGCCCGATCGCCTGCGGAACTGCGCCTGAAGCGGATCACGGATAGCGTCGCCGCATGCGCCGCCTGCTCTGGCTCACCTCCGTCGCCGTGCTGGTCGACACGATGTTCTACGCCGCGATCACGCCGCTGCTCCCGCACTACCAGTCGGACCTTGGGCTCTCGAAGGCGGCGGCTGGCGTCCTCGTCGCCTCCTACGCAGCCGGGACGCTGCTCGGATCGTTTCCCGGAGGCTGGTTCGCCGCCCGGTACGGCCCCAAGAGGGCGACGATGACCGGGCTCGTCCTGCTGAGCGTCTCCGGGCTCGCCTTCGGAGCCGGGCAGCACATCGCGCTGCTCGACTCCGCCCGCTTCCTGCAGGGAGTCGGTGGCGCATTCACGTGGACCGGCACGTTGAGCTGGCTGGTGATCGCCTCGCCGGACACCCGCGGCAAGCAGATCGGGTCCGCGATGGCCGCGGCGATCCTCGGGGTGGTGCTCGGCCCGGTGCTCGGAGGAATAGCCGTGGTGCTGAGCCCAGAGGCCGTCTTCACGGGCGTGGCCGTGCTCGGTGCCGGTCTCTGCTGGTGGGCATCGAAGATCCCGGCGGGGCCTCCGACCCGTGAGCCCGAGCGGATCGACCTCAGGCTCGTGCTCCGGCCCCCCGTGCTCCTCGCCATCGTCCTGGTTCTGCTCCCCTCCCAGTACGCCGGGGTGTTCGACGTCCTGGTCCCGCTGCGGATGGATCAGCTCGGGGCGACCGGATTGGCCATCGGGGCGGTCTTCGTCCTGG
>DASTAI010000115.1:0-4669 GCA_035712865.1 Solirubrobacterales bacterium | reverse complement strand
GGGTTCGAGTCCCGGAGGGGGCACTCTTTTATTGATTTGCAGGTCTTTTGTCCGGCCACGTAGCCGCCGGATCCTCCAGGCGAGATACTTGGGTCGTGGGAGAGAGGGCCGAGCTGATCCGGCGCATCTACGGCTTCGACTGGGCCACCGTCCGCACCCGGCGCCAGGGTTTCGACGAGCTCAGTTCCCTGGTGACCGACGATTTCGACTCCCAGCTCTCGCCCGAGCTCGGCGAACGCGTCCTCTCCGGTGTGCGGGGCCTGGAGCTGTTCGTCGAGGCGATCGAGCAGGATTTCTCGGAGTTCCGCTACGACGCCGACGAGGTCGAGGAGATCGGCGACGACCGGGTCCTCGTGCTGGGCCGGATGTTCGTCCGCGCCCGCGCCACCGGCATGCCCCTCTCCGGCGACTTCGGTCACATCTGGACGGTGCGCAACGGACGCGCCGCCCACGTCGAGGCCCACCGCGATCACACCGAGGCGCGGGCCGCCGCCCGTCCCGGCTGAAGAGATCTAGTTGGGGTGGGCCGGAAGACCCGCCCTAGAACGCCGCCCCCAAGACGACGCAGTCTTCCGGCTCTCCTCCCCATATCCCCTTTTCGGGGCCTTCTCCCGTCGCCGCGATACCGCGACCCCGAGGGGTCTTCTGTGAGTGAGTGCGGTATCTGGCCTCCATGGGGATCATCAGATCACCTCGCGAGCGCGCAATGTGTGCTGCTGGTCACCGGGGTGACACCCCTCACAAAGAACCCGGCAGCCCGCCGGCTAGTGCCGGAAGTGGCGCCGCTTGGTGAAGACCATCGCCACACCGGCGGCGTCGCACGCCTCGATCACCTCGGCATCCCGCTTGGAGCCGCCCGGCTGGATCACGGCAGTCGCCCCTATATCGATCGCCGCCTGCGGACCGTCGGCGAACGGGAAGAACGCATCCGAAGCAACGACCGACCCGCCGAGCAGCGGCTCGGCATCGGGACCCCGCGCCTCCTTCGCCTTCTCGATCGCAAGCCGGACCGAATCCACCCGGCTCATCTGCCCCGCGCCGATCCCCAGCGTGGCGCGGTCACGCGCCAGCACGATCGCGTTCGACTTCACGTGCCGCACGACCCGCCAGGCGAACAGCAGGTCCGTCCACTGCGCCTCGGTCGGCTCGGTCTTGGTCACGACCTCCATCAGCTCGCGCGGCTCCGGCGTCCCATCGGGGTCCTGCACCAGGATGCCCCCACGCACCCGCTTGATGTCCGGCTCGATCTGGTGTGTACGCCGCTCGGTGTCCTCGAGGATTCGGATGCTCTCCTTCTGTTGCAGCACGTCGAGCGCCCTCTGCTCGTACTCGGGTGCGATCAGCGCTTCGATGAACTGCTCGTTCAGCCGCTTCGCCAACGGCTCGTCGACCTGCCGGTTGAGCGCGATCACGCCGCCGAACGCCGACATCGGGTCGCAGGCGAATGCCGCCTCGTACGCGGATCCGATCTCGTCCGCCTCCGCGACCCCGCAGGGGTTGTTGTGCTTGACGATCACGCATCCCGGTCCCTCCAGATCCGCGAGCAGCGCCCGCGCGGAATTGAGATCGAGCACGTTGTTGAACGACAGCGGCTTGCCGTGCACTTTTGCCACCCGCGAGAGGACATGTGACCGCACCCTCGGCTCGACGTACAGCGCCGCCCGCTGGTGCGGGTTCTCCCCGTAGGACAGATCCAGCTCCTTCTCCCACGCCGTCACCCAGTGGGTGGGCAACTGCTCGTACCGGCGGCCGAACCAGCGGCTGATCGCTGCGTCGTAGCGAGCCGTGTACGCAAACGCCTCGTTCGCCAGCCAATGCCTGGTAGCCGCCGACAGCTCGCCCGTCTCCTCCAACTCGTCCAGCACCGCGTCGTAGCTCTCCGGTCGCACGACCACGGCCACGAAGCGATGGTTCTTCGCCGCCGCCCGGATCATCGTCGGCCCACCCACGTCGATGTTCTCGATCGCCTCCTCCTCCGGCACGTCGAGGCGCGAGACGGTCTGCTCGAACGGATAGAGGTTCACGCAGACCAGATCGATCGGCTCGATCTCGTGCTCGCGGAGCGTCTCGGAGTGCTCGGGGTTGTCCCTGACCGCGAGGAGGGCGGCATGCAGGTGCGGATGCAGCGTCTTCACCCGGCCATCGAGGATCTCCGGGAACCCGGTCAGCTCCTCGACCGGCTTCGCGTCCACGCCCGCCTCTCGCAGCACCGAGAGCGTGCCGCCGGTCGAGATCACCTCCACACCCTGCTTCGCCAGACCGGCCGCGAACTCCGCGACCCCGGTCTTGTCGGCCACCGAGACCAGAGCCCTGCGAACCGGCAGCGACTCGCCAGCCGGCTCCGGAGCGATCTCTGGCGAGGGCGTCGACACCGAGTGGCGAGTCTAAGACTCCGGCTCGATGTGAACGAGCCGCGGGTTGGTCTCATCGATCCGTATCCGGCCGGCCGCGATCAGCCGGATCGTCTCCGGCAGCAGCTCGTGCTCGGTCGCGTGGATCGCCTTCTCCGTCTCGTCCCAATCCCGGCTCGGAGCGACGGGCACCGGCCGCTGCATGATGATCGGTCCCGAGTCCATCCCCTCCTCGACGAAGTGCACGGTCACCCCCGTGATCTTCGACCCGTGATCGATCGCCTGCTGCACCGAGTCGATCCCCGGAAACGCCGGCAGCAGGGCCGGATGGACGTTGATCACCCGGTTGCGGAAGCGGCCCACGAAGTCCGGCGAGAGCATCTGCATGTAGCCGGCCAGCACCACCAGATCCGCCCCCCGCCCCTCGATCCAGTCACCGAGGGCCCGGTCGCGCGCCTCTCGATCGGCGTAGTCCGAGGCCGGAAAGACCGCCGTCTCCACTTCCGCCCGCCGGGCCCGGTCGAGCGCCCCGGCGCCCGCCTTGTCGGAGCCGACGCCGGCCACTTCGATCCCCTCATCGCCGCCATGCAGCTTGTTGAGGATCGCCTGCAGGTTCGTGCCGCTGCCCGAGGCGAGCACCACGATTCGGAACGTGCTCACCCGCGCATCCTGTCTGAAAGCCCCGGGGTCCGGCTCAGCGAGTTGCCGGAACGACCGCGATGTCCTCCAGCGCGAACTTGCCGTTCGCGCCCTCGGGATCCCCCAGCGGGTAGTCCCCGGTGAAGCAGGCGTCGCAGTGCTTCTCCCGCGGCGTGCCGATCGCCTCGTAGACCGCGTCCATGGAGAGGTAGGCCAGCGAGTCCGCCCCCAGCTCCTCGGCGATCTCCTCGACCGTCTTGCCGTGGGCGATCATCTCCTCGCGGGTGGACATGTCGATCCCGTAGTGGCAGGGGTGCCGAATCGGCGGCGCGGAGATCCGCAGGTGCACCTCGGTCGCGCCGGCCTCCTTCAGCATCGCGACGATCTGGCGCGTGGTGTTCCCCCGCACGATCGAGTCGTCCACGACCACCACCCGCTTGCCGGCGACGATCTCCGGGAGCGGGTTGAACTTCATCCGCAGACCGTGCTTGCGCAGCTCCTGGCCGGGCTGGATGAACGTGCGCGCGACGTAGCGGTTCTTGATCAGGCCATCGTCCTTCGGCAGGCCCGTAGCTCGCGCGAAGCCGTTCGCCATCGGATTCCCGGAGTCCGGGACCGAGATCACCAGGTCCGCCTCCACCGGCGCCTCCTCGGCCAGCAGCTCGCCCATCCGTCCGCGGACCTCCTGCAGAACCCGGTTCTCGAGCCGTGAATCGGGCCGGGAGAAGTAGATGTGCTCGAACACGCACTGCGCCGGCCGCTCCCCCTGGATCACCGGCTTCATCTCGAGTCCGCGCGCGGTCAGCGAGACCAGCTCACCCGGCTGCACCTCGCGGATCATCTGAGCGCCGATGATGTCGAAGGCGCAGCTCTCGGACGCGACCACGAAGCACTCGTCGTAGCCGTCCCCGGCCTTGATCTTGCCGAGCGCCAGCGGCCGCACCCCGTGCGGGTCCCGGAACGCCACCACGGCGTGCTTCGTCATCACCACGGTCGAATAGGCGCCCTCGAGCCGCGGCATCACCTCGGCCACCGCGTCGTCGATCCAGGCGTCTCCCTCGCCGGCCGTCCGGGAGAGCAGAGCGGCCATGATCTCGGAGTCGGAGGTTCCACGGAGGTGAACCCCCGCCTCGGTCAGCTCGTTGTAGAGCTCGACGGCATTGGTCAGGTTCCCGTTGTGCGCGAGCGCCAGCTCGCGGCCGTCGTCGCGCCAGACCGGCTGCGCGTTCTCCCACGCGCCGCCACCCGTCGTCGAATAGCGCACGTGCCCGATCGCCATGTCGCCGGAGAGCGCGCGCAGCTTCTGCTCGTCGAAGACCTGGGAGACCAGCCCGAGCTCCCGCAGCGTCGTGATGTGGCCGCCCTCGCAGGTGGCGATCCCCGCCGACTCCTGGCCGCGATGCTGGAGGGCGTAGAGCCCGAAGTAGGCGAGCCGGGCCACGTCGCGGCCGGGTGCGTACACGCCGAAGACCCCGCATTCATCGCGCGGGCCATCGCGATCGGGAACGTCGAATCGCGCGTCGGTCACGTCTATAGGAGGTGTCCCAACCTCTGGAGATCGAATGGCCGGGCAGGACTTCAGCCCGCAGACGGAGGGTAGCAGCGAGCACGGCGCGGCCCGAAACCCCTGCTCGCCCAAAATGCGGCGATTTGCAGGGACCTACTTCTTGCCCTTCTTC
>DASTAI010000114.1:0-5450 GCA_035712865.1 Solirubrobacterales bacterium | reverse complement strand
GAGTACGTGTTCGCGGCGCTGGGGTCGATGGCGGTCCAGGGATCGGTGATCGCGTGGGTCGCAGACCACCGCAAGCACCACGCCCACACCGACGTCGAGGGGGATCCGCACAGTCCCCACGTCGGCCACGGCGACGGAGTCGGGGGCGTCCTTCACGGCCTCTGGCACGCCCACACCGGCTGGCTGCTCTCTGAGCACGGACGCGCGGATTGGAAGAAATACGCCCCCGATCTCTGGGAGGACCCCGGCATGCGCCTGATCAACAGGCGGTTCATCCCGCTCGTGGTCCTGGGGCTGGCGATTCCCGCGCTCGCCGGCTTTCTGCTCACCGGCACGCTGCTGGGAGCGGCCACCGGTCTGCTCTGGGGAGGCCTGGTTCGGGTCTTCTTCGTCCACCACGTCACCTGGAGCGTCAACTCGATCTGCCACTTCATGGGAACGCGCCGCTTCGCGGTCGAGGACCACTCCACCAATGTCTTCTGGCTCGCCCTGCCCTCGCTCGGCGAGTCCTGGCACCACAACCACCACGCCTTCCCCCGCTCGGCGGTGCACGGGCTGCGCCGCTGGGAGCTCGACCCCTCGGCTCTGGTGATCGCCACGATGGAGCGGCTCGGGCTCGCCTGGAACGTGGTCCGCATCGCCCCCGAGCGCCAGCAGGAGAAGCTCACCGGCTCGGACGCCGCCGGGCGCGAAGTTCAAGCCGCTTCTTAGCTCGATCTCAGGCTCCTCTCAGCCGCCACTGGCTTGATGGTCGGCGAGCCCGGCGCGACCGGGAACCGACACACAGCAAGGAGTGGTGATGAAGAAGAAGCGGGGCATCACGATCCGATTCGGACCGCTCGGCCTCTCGCTGCTCGCGGCGGGGATCACGGCGGTCGGTGTTGCCGCGGTCTCGTTCGCGGACAGCGGCAACGGCGGCTCGAGCAACGGCGGCTCGAACAGCGGCAGCCAGCCGCAGACGTTCCAGATGCCGGGCCCGCCGGGCGGCGCGGCCGGAATGAGCCTCAGGGACGACAACCTCTCCAGCGAGGACCGGCAGAAGCTGGACGACTTCCGGAGCTGCATGGAGGAGAACGGTGCTCCGGGTCCCCCCGAGCCGGGCAAGGTCGATCCGAGCGACGGCCCACCGGAGCCGCCGAGCGCGGCCGACCGCGAGAATCTCCAGAAGGCCTTCGAGACCTGCAAGAGCAAGCTGCCGGAGAAGCTCCGGAACGCCGGGCCTCCGCGGATCGGCAGCTTCCACTGCGGTCCGCCCCCGGGCACCCCTCCCCTTCAGGGCGAGGGCCAGCAAGGACAGAACAAGGACCAGAGCAACTCGGCGGCGACCCCGTCGAGCGGCTCAGCACCTGACAAGGCTCGTCCACACACAACACGGCGCCGATTGACACGGCGCCTCATATCCCTCCCCCAGCGAGCGGCCCCGATTCGGGGCCGCTCGTCGTTCATGGCCCGACGGCTAGCTCAGCGCGTCGAACTCGTCGTCGCTGAGCTCGATCTCGAGCGCGGCGAGGTTCTCGCGCAGGTGCTCGATCGAGAGCGTCCCCGGGATCGGGAGCGTGGCGGGCGAGCGGTGGAGCAGCCAGGCGAGGGCGATCTGCGACGCGGTGGCGTCGTGGCTCTCCGCCACCTCCCCCAGGGCCGGCGGACCGCCGCCCTTCAGGGGGTAGTAGGGGACGAAGACGATCTCGTTCTCCTCGCAGTAGTCGACGACGTCGTCGTAGCGCCGGTCGGCGACGTTGTAGTGGTTCTGTACGGCCGCGACCGGCACGACGCGCCGGGCCGCCTCGATCTGATCGACGTCGACGGCCGAGATCCCGACCTCCCTGATCCTGCCCGCGTCGCGGTACTCGGCGATCGTCGCGAGGCTCGTCTCCAGCGGCGTCTCGGGATCCACGCGGTGGAGGTAATAGAGATCGATCGTCTCCGTCTGGAGGCTCTCGAAGCTCTGGTCGATCTGCGCTCGGAGCGACTCCGGGTCACCACTGCCGCTGTAGCCGCCCTTGGTCGCGACCACCAATCCATCCGGCTTCGGGGTGAGCGCCTCGCCGATCGCACGCTCGCTGTCGCCACCCGAGTAGCCGTGAGCGGTATCGATGTGCCCGAGGCCCGCCTCGACCGCCTCGCGCAGGAAGGCGTGGTGCCCGGCCGTCGAGGTCAGTCGATTCGTCCCGAGGCCGATGCGAGGCACCTCGACCCCCGCGAGGGTCAGCGTGCGGGACGCCGCTGAGGGCTGCGTGGCCATGTGACGAGACTAGCCGGGCGGCTAGGCCGGCAAACCGACCGATTCGAGCGCCTCCGAGATGTCGGAATAGACCGTGAAGCTCGCCACCTTGCGGTCGCGCTGCTCGAGCACATGCGCGAGCGGCACGTCCAGCTCTCCGGCGTCCTCCTTCTGGGTGATCTGGAGCCGCCCGAGCACCACCCAGCGGCCGTCGCGCGCCGCACGCAGGCCCTCGGGCTGGAAGCGGTCGGCGTCGAACATCTCCTCGATGTCGGCTCGCCACCGCTTGTAGCCGCGCATTCCCTTGTACGTCTTGTCGTCGATGAAGACCGTCTCCATCCGGATCTGGAAGTCCGGATGCAGCAGCGCCTCAAGTCCTTCGCCACCGCGGTCGAATTCATCGTAAATGCGCCTCACCGCATCCAAAGCGGAGCCGGTATCGGCCTCCTCCATCGCCGCATTGAACTGGCGCTCGAGCGTCTCGACGTCGTGCTGGTCGTACATCTGACTTTTCCCAGTATCTCCCCGGTAGTGCGGATTCGCTTCGGCTGCGCGGAGCGCAAGCTATCGGAGCCGCCGCGGGAGGAAAGTCTCGCGTGACCGGCGCAAAGACAGCCGCGACGCGGGATCCGACGAGCGAGCAGGAGATCCAGTCCCGCCTCCGGTCGGTCGACGTCGGTCTCTGGCTATCGGTGATCGTCTCCATCGGTTGCGCCCTGTACGCGATCGACACCTGGGACCGGCCGAATCGTGAGTGGGTCCTGCTGGTCATCGGGCTGGGCTTGCTCAGCGTTCCCCTGATCAAGACGCTCCCGCTGGAGCGAATCGTCCGGGGCCGCCGCCGCGACCTCTTCTTCGCCGGCTGGTCGATCGCCGACGTCGCGCTGATCGGCAGCCTCGCCGCCCTCGACGGCGGCTCCGAGAGCGCCTACACGCTGCTGCTCGTCCTCCCCTTTCTCTTCGCCTCCCTCTCCTACCCGACGAAGTGGACCGCGCTCGTCGGGCTCGCGGCGCTGGCCGCCGCCCTCTCGATCGCGGTTTTCATCGGCGGTGGTTTCCCGTTCTCCGGCTTCGGCCTCTTCGTCGGCGCCTGCGTGGCCCTGCTCGCGGCGCTCGAGGCCCGCAACCAGCTGAGACAGCGGCGCGCCCTGACGGCCACCGCCAGTGCCCTGGTGCGCAGCGAGGAGTCGAGCCGCCTGCAGGCGCATCAGCAGAGCGCCGTCGCCAGCTTCGGGCAGCGGGCGCTCGAGGGCACCCACATCGACGAGCTGGCCGATGAGGCGAGCCGCATCCTGACCGACGTCCTCGAGATCGACTACGGGGGTGTGTTGAAGCTGATGCCCGGCGGAGCGGAGTTGCTGCTCGTCTCGGCGGTCGGGGTGGCCCCGGAGCAGGTCGGCAAGGCACGGGTCCCGGCGGACTATCGCTCGCAGGCGGGGTACTCCATCGCAACCGGCACGGCGACCGTGGTCGACGATTGGAGCACCGAGACGCGCTTTCAAAAGTCGGCGCTCCAGGCCGAGCAGGGGATGCGGAGCGCGGCAGTCATCCTGATCAAGGGCAAGGAGGAGCCCTTCGGAGTTCTGAAGGCCGGCTCCCGGGAGCTGCACGCCTTCACGCCGGAGGACGTCAACTTCATGCAGGCGATCGCGAACGTGCTCGCCAATGCGATCGAGCGTCGGCGCACCGAGGAGCGCACGCAGCACGAGGCGCTGCACGACCCCCTCACCGGGCTTGCGAACCGCAGCCTCTTCCTCGACCGCCTGCAGCACGCGCTCTCGGTGGCCGCCCGTCACCGCACCGCGATCGCCGTCCTCTTCCTCGACCTCGACCAGTTCAAGCTCGTCAATGACAGCCTCGGCCACGCCGCCGGCGACGAGCTCCTCGCCGCCGTGGCGCCGCAGATCGAGCAGGTGCTGCGTCCCGGCGACACCGTCGCCCGCTTCGGAGGGGACGAGTTCGCCGTCCTGGCTGAGGACGTCGGCGACGAGCGCGGCGCCACGCGGATCGCCGAGCGGATCGCGGAGTCGCTGTCACATCCGTTCATCCTGCGCGAGCGCGAGCACTTCGTCAGCGCGAGCATCGGCATCTCGATCGGGACGGGCACCGAGGATCCCGAGGCGCTGATCCGCGACGCGGACTCCGCGCTCTACAGGGCCAAGGAACACGGCCGCGGCGGCTACGAGATCTTCGACGAGGTGATGCGCTCGCGCGTCATCGAGCACATGCAGACCGAGAACGACCTCCGGCGTGCGCTCCAGCGCGACGAGCTGGTCCTCCACTATCAGCCGGTCGTTCGGCTCGCCGACGGCTCGATCGCCTCGATGGAGGCCCTGCTTCGCTGGAACCACCCCGAGCGCGGTCTGATCGGGCCCCTCGCGTTCATCCCGGTCGCGGAGGAGTCGCGCCTGATGGTGCCGATCGGCCGCTGGGTGATCGAGCAGGCCTGCCGGCAGGCGGCCGCCTGGCAGCGGCTCCGGCCCGACGCGGCCCCGATCGGCGTCGCCGTCAACCTCTCGCCTCGGCAGCTCGCCGACCCCGAGTTGATCCAGCACGTCGAACGCTCGATCAAGACGAACGTGATCGAGCCCTCGACGCTGTGGCTCGAGCTCACGGAGAGCACCGTGCTCGACGACACCACCTACGTGGAGGGGACGCTCGGAGCCCTGAAGCGCCTCGGAGTCAAACTCGTCCTGGACGACTTCGGAGTCGGGTTCTCCTCGCTCGGGTACCTGAAGCGACTTCCGCTCTCGATGGTCAAGCTCGATCGCACCTTCGTCGAGAACGTGACGGACAGCCCACACGACGCGGCGATCGTGAGGGCGGTCAGCGAGATGGCTGAGACGATCGGCCTGGGCGTGGTGGCCGAGGGCGTGGAGACGGAGGAGCAGGTGAGGATGGCGCGGGAGCTGGGGTGCGGCTACGCGCAGGGCTTTCACTTCGCGGAGCCGGTCCCGGCGGCGCACGTCGAGCGGCTGCTCGCGAAGCCGATGCCGGTCGGCGGCTGAGGACGCAACAGCGGCCCTGCACGGTTGGCTGACCCCTGGCCGGGCGCGGGGACGGCGGCTAGGATGTGCCCGTCAGAGATGTAAATAGGGGGCCAAGTGGCCGCAACGCCAAGCGCAGACATTCCTCAGTTCGAGATCAGCTCGGGGCCAGGTCCCGATGACGCCTACGTCGTCCGGGTCGCCGGCGAAGTCGACATGTCCCACGAGGAGGAGCTTCGAGC
>DASTAI010000113.1:0-2467 GCA_035712865.1 Solirubrobacterales bacterium | reverse complement strand
CAGACCCTCGCCGAACGGGCACTTGTCCTCGAGGATCTTGTCGGCCCACTTGTCGCGCGCCCACACGGGAATGAGCATCCGTCGCGGCTCGTCGGCCTCGTAGATCGTGAGCGAGTCGTGCGGGATCAGGTCGGCCAGCGCGTCCGCGATGCGGTCGAGCAGCGCGTCGAGGCTCTGCTCGCCGAGGACGTCGTGGAAGACATCGGCGAGACGCCGGTACGACTCGACGAGCGTCTCGTGCGAGCGCAATTCCTCCGGCTCGGGAATGAGCCGGAGTGGCAGGGCGTGGTCGCTCATCGCGAGCCTTCGATTGGTCGATGCAGCCGCAGCAGTGGCCCCCTTATTACGAACCGAGACACAGGAAAGCGGCCCGGAGAGCCCGGGGAATCCCCCGGTTGAGGGGTCTGCGGCGCGGGGATAGGACCTGGATGAGCGCCGCGGAGTTCCTACCGGAGCGCCTGACGCTGCCGGCACTGCGCGAGGCGGCAGCCGGGTGCCGCGGCTGTCACCTCTGGCAGGTGGGGACGCAGACGGTCTTCGGCGAGGGACCGGCCCGCGCTGACGCCGTCTTCGTCGGCGAGCAGCCGGGGGACCAGGAGGACCGGGCCGGCAAGCCTTTCGTCGGCCCGGCGGGCCGTGTCTTCGACGAGGCCCTGGAGGCTGCGGGCATCGACCGGGCGGGCGTCTACGTGACGAACGCCGTGAAGCACTTCAAGTGGCAGGCGCGCGGCAAGCGGCGCATCCACCAGAAGCCGAACTGGACGGAAATGACGGCCTGCCGCCCGTGGCTCGAGTCAGAGCTGGCGGTCGTCAAGCCGCGCGTGCTCGTCCTGCTCGGCGCGACGGCGGCGCAATCGCTGCTCGGGCGGCAGTTCCGCGTGACGCAGCACCGGGGCGAGCTGCTCGACTCCGGCCTGGCGGACGCGGTGACCGCGACCGTGCATCCGTCGTCGATTCTCCGGGGCGAGCCGTCGGACCGCGAAGGGAGCTTCGCAGCTTTCGTCGACGACCTGAAGGTCGTCGCCAAGCTTCTTCAGGCCTGAGACTCCTCGGTCTCCTGTGCGCCCTCGGCCTCTCGCGCGCGCTGCGCGAGGTCCTGGCTCAGATCCTCGGGATCGTTGTCCGTCTCTTCCCACGACGGATGCGGCTGCGGCGCGGCGAACCAGTCACGCAGCGCGTACGCCACCGCGGCGGCGAGCGCGAATCCCAGCAGTAATCGCTTCATCGATCCTCCTCGTTCGGGAGGACCTACCCTACGCCCCTACGCTCCTAGTCGCCCCAGTCGAAATCGCGACTCTTGCCCCAGAGGCTGTCCTCGTCGGCATGGGCGACGACATTGTCTGCGGTTTCCTCGCCTGGCCAGGCAAGCACATTGGACTCGACGACGGCCGGCTCCTCGCCGTCCATCGTCTCCTCGAGGCGGGCCTGCTCCTCGGTCTTGAACAGGGGGTGGTTGTCGAACGGGTCAGCACTCTTGTAGTGCGTCAGCGGCATCGAGTCATCGAGCCGCGAATTCCGTTCCTTCAGCTCCAGGTGATCCTGGATGACTTTGGCGAACATGGACGGTGTCTCAACCGGCATAAGGGCTCCTGGATCGGGGGCGGGGGCGGGGGGCGATGCCTGGGGCGGGATTGTAGCCCCTCTGCGGCCTTTTTCCACAGAAGGAGGGTAGAGGGGGCTACGGATGCGCCACGGGCTCCGGGGCGCTCTCGACCCGGTTCTTCCCGTTCCGCTTGGCCTCGTAGAGGGCGGCATCCGCCGCAGAGAACAGCTCGGCGGCCGTCGACGCCGGGGGCGTGCCGGCGACCCCGAAGCTGGCCGTGACCGGGATGGGTTGGCCGTCCGCGGAGAGGACGATGCGGCCTGCGAGGGCCACTCGGATGCGCTCGGCGACCTGGGCCCCGCCCGCCAGGTCGGTGCCGGGGAGGATCAGCATGAACTCCTCCCCACCCCAGCGCCCGGCGAGGTCGACGTCGCGGACGCTCTCCTCCAGCAGCTGGGCGAACTCTCGGAGGACGGCATCGCCGGAGGGATGGCCAAAGCGGTCGTTCACGTCCTTGAACCAGTCGAGGTCGGCGACGACGACTGCGAGGGGCCCGCCGAACCGCTCGAGCCTGGCGAGCTCGGCGGCCAGCGTCTCCTCGCACTGGCGCCTGTTCGGGAGCCCGGTCAGGCCGTCGACGAGCGCCTGCCGTTCGACGATCCGATGCAGCCTGGCGTTGTCGAGGGCGACCACGGCCTGCGACGCAAGCGAGACGGCGGTCATGCGCTCCTCGTCGTCGAAGTGGTCGCCGAACAGCATCAAGGAGCCGAAGGACACCTGGCCGGCGGTCAGCGGGATCTCGATCTTCTCCTCCCCTTCCGGGATGCCGGCCTGGATCAGCTCGCCGCTCGACGAGACGATCACGCCGCCCTTGGCCGTCGTCGCCTCGATCGCCGCCCCGACGATCAGCCGCATCAGCTGGTC
>DASTAI010000112.1:0-3898 GCA_035712865.1 Solirubrobacterales bacterium | reverse complement strand
GCGACGAACTCCCAAATCGCTGCGGCCAGGTCGCGAATGCGCCTCATGCACGCGCCGCGTCCGCGCGGGTGGCCGGCCGGTACACCCGAACCAGCAGAAGGGAGAACGCCAGCACGGCCGGGACGATCACCAACAGGGCCGCATCCCCGCCCGGCCAGTGCGCTCCCGCCCCTTCGGCTCCCCAGAACAGCCCGAAGGAGGTGAGCATGACTCCGACCCCGAACTTCAGCGCGTTCTCGGGCACACGCGACAGTGGCGCGTGGACCAGGAGCCCGGCTCCGGCGACGACGACGACCGCTGCGGTGGCCGCAGCCGCCGCGAGTCCGACGCGATGCTGATTGGCACCGAAGGTGAGGGCGATGAAGACGACCTCGAGTCCCTCCAGGAGGACACCTTTGAAGGCGATCGTGAAGGAGTACGGGTCGAGCCCATCCGGATGCCCGGCGGCCTCGCGGGCCGCCGCTTCCTGCTTCCGAAAGACCTCGTCCTCGTCGTGGAGCGCGATCACGCCGATGCTCCGGAGGATCGCCTTGCGGAGCCACTGCAACCCGAAGACGAGGAGGAGCCCACCGACCACCAGGCGGAGCGTGTCGAGCGGCAGGGACGTCAGCCCCGGACCCAGGATCGCGGTGAGCGCCGCCAGGACGGCCAGCGCGACTGCGGTCCCGGTCAGCGCGGAGCGCCACCCCCTCGTCGTCCCCATGGCGATGACGATCGTCAGTGCTTCGACTGCCTCGACCGCGCACGCGAGGAAGACCGACAGCGCGAGAGCAAGCTCCTGGCCGCTCACGAAAACGGCCTCATGTGCGTGAGGCTAGTCGGATTCCTGGAGCAGCTTCTTGTATGCCGCCGCGTCCATCAACTGGTCGGTTTCTGACGGGTCCGAGAGCTTGACCTTCACCATCCAGCCCTCGCCGTAGGGGTCCTGGTTGATCTTCTCGGGGTTCTCGGAGAGGGCCGCGTTCACCTCGGTGACCTCGCCGGAGAGCGGCGCGTACACGTCTGAGACGGCCTTCACGGACTCGACCTCGGCGTAGGCCTCGTCCTTGGCCACCTCCTTGCCGGTCTCGGGCGGCTCGTAGAAGACGACCTCGCCGAGGGCATCCTGCGCGTACCAGGTGACGCCGAAGGTGGCGGTGTCGCCCTCCACCCGGGCCCAGTCGTGTTCGGCGTGGTAGCGAAGATCCTCTGGGTAACTCTCGTCGGGCATCGCCTGAAACCTATCGAGAGCGCGTCGTTCAGTCCTTCGAGAAGAGGGGCGCCGTGCGGATCTCGGCCGGGCGGCGCCTGCCGCGCACGTCGATCTCGATCGCCGTCCCCGGCTCGGAGCTGTCGCTCCGCACGTATCCCATTCCGATCCCGGTCTCGAGGCACGGCGACAACGTGCCGCTCGTCACCTCCCCCACCGGCTCGTCGCCGATCACGATCGGGTTCCCCCGGCGGGGTATCCCCGGCCCGGTCAGAACGAACGGCCTGAGGATCTCTCCGGGGCCCTCGTCCCTGACTCGCCGACAGGCCTCAGACCCGACGAAGCCGGTGTCCTCCTTCACGCACCAGCCGAGGCCGGCCTCGATCGGCGTGCGGTCCTCGGTCAGGTCGTTGCCGTACAGGCAGTAGTTGACCTCGAGCCGGAGCGTGTCGCGGGCGCCGAGGCCGGCCGGGGATGCACCACCCTCGAGCAGAGCATCCCAGACACCGATCGCCTCCTCGGGTGCGATCAGGATCTCCACCCCATCCTCCCCCGTGTACCCGGTTCCGCAGACGAGCGCGGGGCACCCGCCGACCATCAGCTCCTCCGTCCGGAAGCGGGGCGGGAGCTCCCCCTCGGTCAAGCGGCCGACGATCGCACGCGCGTCGGGGCCCTGGACCGCGAGCATCGCGAAGGCATCGATCCGGTCCTTGACCGCGACGTTGAACTCGACGGCGTGGGCCTCGAACCACTCCAGATCGCGCTGATGGTTCGCGGCATTGGTGACGGTCAGGTACTGGTCGTCGGCCAGGCGATAGGTGAAGAGGTCATCGAGGACGCCGCCGTCTTCGTTGCAGAGGCACGAGTACTGGGCTCCGCCCACTTCGATCTTGGAGACGTCGTTGGAGAGCAGCCGCTGTAGGAGCTCAGCGGCCTCGGGGCCCTCAGTCTCGATCTCGCCCATGTGGGAGACGTCAAAGACGCCGCAGGCGTTGCGAACCCGGAGGTGCTCCTCCCGAATGCCGTCGTACTGCACGGGCATCTCCCAGCCGGCGAAGTCGACCAGCTTGGCGCCGGCCTCGATGTGCGCCTCGTACAGCGGCGTTCTCTTCAGCGTGCTCGCTTCCACGCGGGCCACGATACTGGCGGCCGTGGGGATTTCAGACGAGGAGAAGATCCGCCGGATCGAGGCGCTGCTCCGGGCGATGAACACCGGCGAGTACGACGCCGCCCTCGAGCTGAGCCATCCGGACATCGCTCTCATCCGCGCCGGTGGCGCCGGCGAGCTCCGGGGCCGAGAACAGCTGCGCGGCTGGATGGAACCGGATGCTTTCGAATCTCAGGTCACCGAGATCCTCGGATCGGAGGTCGAGGGGGAGCGTGTCCTCGCACTGGTCCGCTCCAGGGCACGGGGTCGCGGCAGCGGCATCGAGATCGACATCTCGGCCTGGACCGTCTACACGTTCGACGACGAGGGCAGGTTCACCCGCGTGGAGATCTACCTCGAGCACGAGGAAGCGGAGGCACGGCGCGCGTTGAACGCCGCCTGAGGGGAGAGCTACTTCAGGAAGTCGGGGACGTCGATCTCAGACTCTGAGATCCGCAGATCGCTCATCGTCTCCCGTCCGCCGCGCACCGGCGCTGGGCGCCGTTCCGCCGCCCGGGCCGTGAACTCCGGCGCCCGGGCGATCATCTCGAAACCCTCGAAACCGGTGGCGATCACGGTGACGCGGACCTCCTCGTGCATCGAGGAGTCCACGACCGCGCCGAAGACGATGTTGGCATTGGAGTCGGCGGCCTGAATGCACAGCCGGGCGGCCTCGTTGACCTCGAACAGGCCGAGGTCCTCGCCGCCGGTGACGTTGAGCAGCATGCCCTTCGCCCCGTCGATCTGCTCCTCGATCAGGGGCGAGGTGATGGCGGCCTTGGCGGCCTCGACGGCTCGATTCTCGCCGGTGCCGGTGCCGACGCCCATCAGTGCCGAGCCGGCCTGGTGCATCACCAGGCGGACGTCGGCGAAGTCGAGGTTGATCAGGCCCGGGATCGTGATCAGGTCGGTGATGCCCTGGACGCCCTGGCGAAGGATGTCGTCGGCCTCGCGGAAGGCCTCGAGGATCGTGGTCCGCCGCTCGACGATCTGCAGCAGCTTCTCGTTCGGGACGGTGATCAGCGTGTCGACCTCCTTGCGGAGTCGGTCGATGCCCTCCTCGGCCTGGGCCATCCGCTTCTTGCCCTCGAACTCGAACGGCTTCGTGACCGCGCCGACCGTGAGCGCCCCGATCTCCTGCTTGGCGATCTCCGCGATCACGGGGGCGGCGCCGGTACCGGTACCGCCACCCTCGCCGCAGGTGATGAAGATCATGTCCGCGCCCTTCAGCGCGTCCTTGATCTCGTCACGTGACTCGGCCGCCGCGCCGGCGCCTACCTCGGGATTCGCTCCGGCGCCGAGGCCCTTGGTGAGGTTGTGGCCGATGCCGATCTTGACGTCGGCGTCACAGGCCTGCAGGGCCTGCGCATCGGTGTTGACCGCGACGAACTCGACGCCGCGGAGACCAGCGTCGACCATGCGGCTGACAGCGTTCGAACCGCCGCCACCGACTCCGACGACCTTGATTACGGCCAGATATGACGTTTCCATGGTTGGTCCTGCTCCGAGCCCCGTCTGGTGGGGCGTACCTGAATTACGGCACAGGGTACGCGGTTTCCTGC